>CAYLIP010000010.1:0-52058 GCA_964383855.1 uncultured Actinomycetes bacterium
TGCGGCGGGCCGGTCAGCCGCTGAGCCCGCAGGCGCAGGGCGGCCAGGTCGTGCGTGCTAGCCCGCGCGGCGCGCAAGAGCGTGTCCGGACGGTCGCAAGGGGCGCATGTGCGGGCGCAAGAGCGTTTCCGGACCGCCGGACCGGCGCATGTGCCGAATCCGGGGTCCCTAGACGGCGAGCACCTTCGGCTGCTCGCCGGCCGGCTCGAGCGCGATCGCGAGTACCTGGCCCACATCCGAAGCGAGGTGGATCTTCATCTCCTCGCGCACGGCCTGGGGCAGGTCGTCCAGGTCGGCCTCGTTGCGCTGCGGCAGGATGACCTCCTTCAACCCCGAGCGCTTGGCCGCCAGCACCTTCTGCTTCACGCCGCCGATCGGGAGCACCTTGCCCTGGAGCGTCACCTCGCCGGTCATGCCCACCGTCGACCGCACCGGCCGCTGTGTGAACAGCGACACCAGCGCCGTCGTCATCGTCACGCCGGCCGACGGCCCGTCCTTGGGCACCGCGCCCGCCGGTACGTGCACGTGGATCGAGCGCTTGTCGAAGTCCTTGGCGATGCCCAGGTCATGCGCGTGTGAGCGCACGTAGCTGAGCGCGATCTGCGCCGATTCCTTCATAACGTCGCCCAGCTGGCCGGTCAGGGTCAGCCCGCGCTCGCCCTCCATCTCGGTCGCCTCGATGAAGAGCACGTCACCGCCGGCGCCCGTCACCGCCAGGCCGGTGGCGACCCCCGGAACCGCCGTCCGCTCGGCCACCTCGAAGTGGAACTTGGGCTTGCCCAGGAACTCGCGCACCCGCTCCTCGCCGATCTCCAGGGGTGGCGCCAGCTGCCCGCTGTCGATCGCCGTCACGACCTTGCGCATCAGCTTCCCGAGCTCGCGCTCGAGGTTGCGGACGCCCGCCTCGCGGGTCTGGTCGGAGATCACGCGGCGCACCGCCGGCTCGCTCAAGCTCACCTCGGTGGGGTCGACGCCGTTGCGCTCCATCTGCCGCGGGAGCAGGTGCTCGATGGCGATGTGCAGCTTCTCCTCCTCCGTGTACCCGTCGAGCCGCACCAGCTCCATCCGGTCCAGCAGGGGCCCGGGAATCGTGTCGGAGACGTTCGCGGTGGGGATGAAGAGCACGTCGGAGAGGTCGAGGTCGACCTCCAGGTAGTGGTCGCGGAAGCTGTGGTTCTGGGCCGGGTCGAGCACCTCGAGAAGGGCCGAAGAGGGATCGCCCCGCCAGTCGGCGCCGACCTTGTCGATCTCGTCGAGCATGATGACCGGGTTCATCGTCCCGGCCTCCTTGATGGCGCGGACGATGCGCCCGGGCAGGGCCCCCACATAGGTTCGCCGGTGGCCCCGGATCTCGGCCTCGTCGTGGATGCCGCCCAGGGACACGCGGGCGAACTTGCGGCCCAGGGAGCGCGCGATCGACTCGCCGAGCGAGGTCTTGCCCACGCCGGGAGGGCCGACCAGCGTGATGATCGCGCCCGACCCGCGACCGCCGACCGGGGCCGAGCCCCTGTCCGCGCGCCGCTTGCGGACGGCCAGGAACTCGATGATCCGGTCCTTCACGTCCTCCAGGCCGTAGTGGTCGGCGTCGAGCACCTCGCGGGCCTTGACCAGGTCGAAGCTGTCGGCGGAGCGGCTGCCCCAGGGCAGCTCGAACATCCAGTCCAGGTAGTTGCGGATCCACCCGTACTCCGGGTTCTGCTCGGAGGTGCGCTCCAGCCGGTCGAGCTCGCGCTCGACCTCCTTGCGCACGCCGGCGGGCATGGCCTCGCCCAGCTGCTCGAGCCGCGCGCGGTACTCGGTGCCGGTGTCGCCGCTCTCGCCCAGCTGCTTCTTGATCGCCTCCATCTGCTGGCGGAGCAGGAAGTCGCGCTGCTGCTTCTCCATGCGCTCGTTGACCTCTTCCCGAAGCTGCTGCTTCAAGTTGAGCTCGGCCAGGGTCTCGCGGCTCCAGCCGACCAGCAGCTGCAGGCGCTCCTTGACGTCGAGCGTCTCCAGCAGCCGGACCTTGCGCTCCACCGAGTGGTCGGGCGAGTAGCCGGACATGTCGGCCAGATGCCCGGCGTTCTCGATCGCGCGCAGCACCTGGGCGATCTGGGGCACGCCGCGGATGTCGAGGATGTTCTCGACCACCGCGCGGTACTCGCGCGCCAGCTCGCGCGTCTGGTCGTCGACGCTCAGCGGGTCGGGCCGGGGATCGACCTGCGCGTAGAGCGCGCCGCCGAGGTCGGGCGTCACGTCGCCGAAGAGGGCGCGGTGGCGGCCGGTGACCTGGGCTGCCGGGGTGCCATCGGGCATCTGGCCGGTGTCGTCGATCTTGGCGACCGTGCCCACCGTCGCGTAGCGCCCCTCGACCTTGGGAACGAGCAGGACGCGCATGTCGGCCGCCTCGGCCGCCTTCAGGGCCGCCTTCGCCTCCGGGGTCTCGAGCGCGATCGTGACGTTCATATGAGGCAGCACGACGCCGGCGCTCAGCGGCAGTACGGGCAGCCTCTCGTTCTTCAGATCAGCCATCAGTGTCTCCTGTTTCTTCCCCGGCCCTGGCCATCCAAACCCTGCCGCCGATCGGGGCATTCCTGCAGACTGCTACCGTGCTCGCCGGAATCGACCTGGGTGGCACGCAGGTCAGGGTCGCGGTCGCCGAGGACGACGGCCGCGTGGTGGGCTCGGCCAGGACCCGGACCGGCCTGCTCGACGGGCCCGCCGGCATGGCCGGCTGGGCGGCCCGCGAAGCCAGGCGGATCGCCCGCGACCGGCCCCTCGCCGGCGTCGCGATCGGCGCCCCCGGTCCGATCGACACCCGGCGAGGCGTCCTGGTCAACCCGCCCAACCTGCCCGGCTGGCAGAACGCGCCGCTGGTCGAGCTCCTCCGCAAGTCCATGGGCTGCCCGGCCCACCTGGAGAACGACGCCAACCTGGCCGGACTGGGCGAATTCCACCAGGGGGCCGGACGGGGATCGCGGAACATGGTCTACATCACCTGGAGCACCGGCATCGGCGGCGGGCTGATCATCGACGGCGAGCTCTACTCCGGCTCGCACGGCACGGCCGGTGAGATCGGGCACATGGTGGTCAACCCCGAGGGCCCCGTGGACGGATGTGGGCAGCGCGGATGCCTCGAGGTCTACGCCGGCGGGCGGCAGATGCAGAAGCGGACCGGCGAGTCCGCAGTCGAGATCTTCGACGCCGCCGCCCAGGGCGATCGGGAGGCGCTGGAGATCGTCAGGGTGGCGAGCCGCTACATGGGGGTCGCGCTGGTCAACCTGACCAATCTCTTCGACCCCGACCTGATCGTGATGGGCGGCGGCGTCGGCCGGCGCTGGGCCCTGGTCGAGCCGACCATGTCGCAGGTGCTGCGCTCCTCACCTTTCATCAGGCCGGCGCGCCGCCCCCGGCTGCGGCGCGCGCGCCTCGGCGACCGGGGCGGGCAGGTGGGGGCGGTCGAATGGGCCCGGATCCAGCAGTCGAGGGCGTAGACCCCGCCCTCCAGGCGGTGGGCCGGGCGGCGGCCCAGATCGGGGCCCGGGCCTGGGCGGTCGGCGGCTACGTGCGCGACCGGCTGCTCCATCGGGACCATCCCGACCTCGACATCGTCGTCGAGGATGGCCGCGGCCAGGACCTGGCCGAGGCGTACGCCGAGCTGGTCGGAGCCCGCCATCCGGCTGTCTTCCCGCGCTTTGGAACCGCCCAGGTCAACGTCGGCGGCCGCCTGGTCGAGTTCGCGAGCGCCCGCGCCGAGAGCTACGCCCGCGACTCGCGCAAGCCGGACGTCCGTCCGGCCACCCTGGACGAGGACCTCCGGCGGCGCGACTTCACCGTGAACACGCTCCTCATGGACTTCCATGGCAACGTCGTCGACCGCCTTGGCAGCGGGCTGCCGGACCTGGAGGCCAGGGTCCTGCGCACGCCGCGGGACCCGCGCCAGACCTTCGACGACGACCCCCTGCGCATGCTTCGGGCGATCAGGTTTGCGGCCCAGCTCGGCTTCGAGCTGGCTCCCGGCCTGCTCCCCGCCATGCGCGAGCTCCGGGACCGGGCGCGGCCGCCGGTCCTTTCCCCGGAGCGGGTGGCCGAGGAGCTCCGCAAGATGATCCTCAGCGAGAGGCCGGGGCTGGCCCTGGACCTGATGCAGCGGGCGGGCCTGCTCGAGGTGCTGCTGCCCGAGATCGAGGCCACTCGCGGTGTCAAGCAGGGCGGCTGGCACACGCACGACGTCTACGGGCACACGCTCCAGGTCGTGGAACGCACGCCACCCAGCCTCACCGAGCGGCTGTCGGCGCTCTTTCACGATGCCGGCAAGCCCTCGACCGCGGCCCCCGACGGCAGCTTTGTCGGCCACGACGCGGTCGGCGCCGAAATCGCCGAAGAGGCGCTGCGCCGGCTGCGGTTTCCGCATGCCGAGGCCGGCCGGGTGGCGCGGGTGGTCCGCCTGCACATGCGTCCGGTCTATTACGACTCGAACTGGACCGAGTCGGCCGTCCGCCGGCTGGCGCGGGATGCCGGCGACCTGCTCTGGCCGCTGGTCGAGGTGGCCCGCGCCGACGTCGCCGCTTCGGCCTACCCGCATCCCGAGAAGATCGACGAGCTGGCCGGGCGGCTGCGCCGGGCGCTCTCCGAGGAGCCGCTTCGAATCCGGCCCCAGGTCAGCGGCGAGGACATCATGAGGGTGCTCGGCATCCCCGCCGGGCCTCGGGTCGGCGAGATCAAGGCGGTCCTCGAGGAGCTGGTCCTGGATGGCCGGCTGGCGCCGGACCGGGAATCGATCCTGGGCTGGCTGGCGGCCAGGCGCGGAGACGATCAGCCCTCTGACCGGTCCTCCTAGAACGGCTACACTTCCGCGGACCAACCGTTAAACGAAGGGGGATCTTTGGAATGAGAGTGAGGCATCTCGCCGCGGGCCTCGCGGCGTTTCTTTTCGTCGCCGCCTGCGGTGGTGGCGGCACCAGCACCGGCAGCTCCGGCGGCTGCAGCAAGACCTACAAGGTGGGTCTGGTCACCGACGTCGGCAAGCTCTCCGACAAGTCCTTCAACGCCACCTCCTGGCAGGGCGTGCAGGACGCGCAGTCGGACAAGAGCCTGTGCGTCAAGGGCACCGCAATCGAGTCGAACCAGCCGACCGACTACCAGAAGAACATGCAGACCTTTGTCGACCAGGGCTACGACATGGTCGTGGCGGTCGGCTTCCTGATGGGTGACGACACGCTGGCGATGGCCAAGAAGAATCCCAACACCAAGTTCGCCATCGTCGACTACGCCTACGACCCGCAGAAGGACGCTCCCCCGCCGAGCCTGGTCGGCCTCGTCTTCAAAGAGGACCAGGCGGGCTTCGTGGCCGGCGCGCTGGCCGGCCTGATGACCAAGACCAACGTCATCGGCTCCGTCAACGGGCTCAAGCTCCCGCCGGTTCAGCGCTACGTCGACGGCTACGCCGCCGGCGCCAAGTACACCAACCCCAAGGTCCAGGTCCTGAGCGTCTACCAGGGTCCCGGTGACGGCGCTCCCTTCAACAACCCGGACTGGGGCAAGGCGCGCGGCAATGACGAGCTGCGGCAGAACGCCGACGTGATCTTCGGCGTGGGCGGCAACACCGGCAACGGCGCGCTGCTGGCCGCCGCCTCCGCCAACAAGATGTGCATCGGCGTCGACACCGACCAGTACATCAGCTACGCCGACGCCAAGTCCTGCATGATCACGAGCGCCGAGAAGAAGCTGGCGCTGGCGGTCAAGACGGCGATCACCGACATGGTCAAGAAGCAGTGGCCGACCGGCAACCTGCTGACCTTCGACTCTGCCAACCAGGGCGTCGGCATCTCGCCGTACCACGACTGGGACAGCAAGGTTCCGAGCGACGTCAAGTCCAAGATCACCGACATCCAGTCCAAGCTGGCCAGCGGGAGCCTGAAGACGGGCGTCAGCATCGGCTAGAGCGGTGGCAAGCGCTCTTGAGCTCCGAGGGATCGTCAAGACCTTCGGAGCATTGAGAGCAAACGACGGCGTGGACCTGGCGGTCGAATGGGGCCAGGTCCACGCCCTGCTCGGGGAGAACGGAGCCGGCAAGTCGACGCTGATGAACGTCGTCTACGGCCTCCAGCGTCCCGATTCCGGCCAGATCCTCTACGACGGCAAGCCGGTGCAGATGCGCGGCCCCGAGGACGCCATCGGGCGCGGCATCGGGATGGTCCACCAGCACTTCATGCTGATCCCGGTCCTGACCGTGGCCGAAAACGTGGTGCTCGGCCACGAGACCTCGCGGACCGGCTTCGTCAACGTCGACCGCGCGGCCGGCACGGTCCGCGAGCTGTCGCAGCGGTACGGGCTCGAGGTCGACGCGGCCGCGCGCGTGGAAGACCTGCCGGTCGGCCTTCAGCAGCGCGTCGAGATCCTGAAGGCGCTCTACCGGGGAGCCCGCCTGCTCATCCTCGACGAGCCGACGGCGGTGCTCACGCCGCCCGAGATCGACCGCCTTTTCGAGATCGTGCGCAACCTCACGTCGGAGGGCCACGCGGTGATCTTCATCACCCACAAGCTGGCCGAGGTGATGGAGGTGGCGGACCGGATCACGGTCATGCGCCGGGGCAAGGTGGTCGCCACCACGACGCCGGAGGAGTCCTCGGTCGAAGATCTGGCGCAGCTGATGGTGGGCCGGCCGGTGCTGCTCCAGGTCGACAAGGGGCCGGCGCGACCGGGCGCGGTCCTGCTCGAGGTGAGTGGCCTGACGGTCGAGGACGACCGGCATCAGCAGGCGGTCCGCGATCTGAGCCTCCAGGTGCGCGCCGGCGAGATCCTGGGCATTGCCGGCGTCGACGGGAACGGCCAGTCGGAGCTGATCGAGGCTTTGGTCGGCTTGAGGCCGGTGCGCGGCGGCAAGATCGTGCTCGACGGCGACGACGTCACGCGCGCCTCCACCCACGCGCGCATCCGGGACGGCCTCGGCCACATCCCCGCCGACCGGCACGAGATGGGCATCGTGCTGGATATGCCGGTCTTCGACAACCTGGTCCTCGACGAGTACGATCGGCCCCCCTTTGCGCGTGGGCCGGCCCGAATCCTCGACCGGGTGCGCGAGTATGCGACCGGGCTGGTCAAGACCTTCGACATCCGGGCCGGCAGCGTCGACGACCCCCTCTCGTCGCTCTCCGGCGGCAACCAGCAGAAGGTGGTGGTCGCGCGCGAGATGGGAGCCGAGCGCAAGGTCCTGATCGCGGCGCAGCCCACGCGGGGCCTGGACGTGGGCTCCATCGAGTTCATCCACCGCCGGCTGGTCGAGATGCGCGATGCCGGCCTCGGCGTGCTGCTCGTCTCATCCGAGCTCGACGAGGTGCTCTCGCTCGCCGACCGCGTGGCCGTCATCTACCGCGGCCAGATCGTCGGCGTGGTCGAGGGCGGCGAGGCCGACCGCAAGCAGGTGGGACTCATGATGGCCGGCGTGCCGGCCGCAGAGGCGACGGCATGACCACCGTCCTCCGCCTTGGGCGGGCGCTGCTGGTGCCGGTGCTCTCGGTGATCTGCGGCTTCCTGGTCGCGGGGGTCGTGGTCGCGCTCTCGGGCGCCGATCCCTTCGCCGCCCTGGTCGCGCTGCTGGAGGGGGCGTTCACCCAGCGCAACGCGCTCACGGAGACGCTGATCGCGACCATCCCCTACATCTTTCTGGGCCTCGCCGTGGCGATCGGCTTCAAGGCGGCGCTCTTCAACATCGGCGCCGAGGGCCAGTTCTACATGGGGGCGCTGGCCGGCGTCTGGGTCGGCTTCTCGGTGCACGGCCTGCCCGCCGTCATCCACGTCCCCCTCGCCATCCTGGCCGGGATGGCGGCGGGGGCCGCCTACGCGGTGATCCCGGGCGCGCTCAAGGCGCGCTTCGGCGCCCATGAGGTGATCACGACGATCATGCTCAACCACATCGCGCTGGCGATCTCCGACTACCTGGTCAACCGGGGGCCGCTCGGGGATCCACACGCGAGCGCGCCGCGCACGCCCTTCATCCTCAACGCCGCCACACTGCCCGTGCTGCCCGGCTCCCGCCTCCACCTGGGCCTGCTGATGGCGCTGGTCGCGGTCCCCGCCGTCTGGTACCTGCTCGAGCGCACCACGATCGGCTTTGAGCTCCGCGCGGTCGGACTCAACCCGATCGCGGCCAGGGCCGCCGGCATGTCGGTGGGCTGGACGATCGTGATCGTGATGGCGATCTCGGGCGCGCTCTCCGGCCTTGCCGGCTCGGACGAGATCCTGGGCGTCTCCCACTTCATGTCGCCCAGCTTCTCCACCGGCTACGGCTTTGACGCCATCGCCGTGGCGCTGGTCGCCAAGAGCAACCCCTGGGGCATCGTTCCAGCCGCCTTTCTCTTCGGCGCCATGCGCAGCGGAGCCGGCTTCATGCAGCTTGAGACGCAGGTTTCAGCCGACCTGATCTCGGTGGTCCAGGGCAGTGTGATCATCTTCGTGGCCGCTCCCACGGTGGTCCGCTGGCTCTTCCGGATCCGCGAGCGGAGCGCGCTACCGGCGCCGCTGGCCGGTCAGAAGGCGGCATGATCCCACTCGCCTTCAACCTGCAGAACTTCCTCTTCCACGCCGACCTGACGGGCCTGGCCGCGACCACCCTGCTCGCCTCGACGCCACTCGTGCTGGCGGCGCTGGGCGGCGTCATGAGCGAGCGGTCAGGTGTCGTCAACATCGCGCTCGAGGGCATCATGCTGACCGGCGCCTTCGCCGGTTACGTGATCGCGTTCGTGAGTCACAACCTCTGGCTCGGCGTGCTCGGCGCTGTGGTCTCAGGCGTGCTGATCGCGGGGCTGCATGCGGTGCTCGCGATCGAGTTCCAGGTCGACCAGATAGTCAGCGGGATAGTCATCAACATCCTGGCCGTGGGGCTGACCGGGGTCTACTACCGCACCGTGCTCCAGAACGGCACCGTGGCCGGACCGGGCACGCTTCCGATCTGGAAGATACCGGTGCTCGGCGACCTGCCCTTCCTGGGCCATGTGCTCTTCACCGGCCAGTTCGTGACCTGGTCGATGCTGGCGATCCTGGTCGTGATCCACGTCGTGCTCTTTCACACCGTATGGGGCCTGCGCACGCGGGCCTGCGGGGAGCATCCGCTGGCCGCCGAGACGGCAGGCATATCGGTGCGGCTGATCCGCTACGGGAACGTGCTCCTGAGCGGGGCTCTGGGGGGGCTCGGCGGCGCCTACTTCTCCCTCCAGCAGATCGGCAACTTCCTGCCCAACATGACCGGGGGCAAGGGTTTCATCGCGCTTGCCGCCATGATCTTCGGCAAGTGGACGCCGCTGGGCGCCTTCCTCGCCTCCCTGCTCTTCGCGGCCGCGGACGCGCTCGGCTCGCGCCTCCAGTTCTACGGGGTTGCCATCCCCTACCAGATCACCTCGGCCCTGCCCTACGTGCTCACCATCGTGGTCGTGGCCGGGGCCATGGGCCGGGCGATCGCACCCGCGGCCGACGGCAAGCCCTACAAGAAGGGCGGCTAGGGCCACCCGACAGGATGGGCGGGCCAGCCCAGGTGGCTTAGATTTGGTCGGGTGAGCCACCAAGCCTACGACCGCAACCTGGCCCTCGAGCTCCTCCGCGCCACCGAGGCGGCGGCGCTGGCGGCGGCCCCGCTGCAGGGCAGGGGCGACAAGGAGGCCGCCGACCAGCGTGCGGTCGACGCCATGCGCACGGCCCTAGCCTCGGTCGACATGCGGGGAACCGTGGTGATCGGCGAGGGCGAGAAGGACGAGGCGCCGATGCTCTACTTTGGCGAGCAGATCGGCAACGGCCTGGAGCCGGAGGTCGACGTCGCCGTCGATCCCATCGACGGCACCGAGTTCACGGCCAACGGCCTTCCCGGGGCCATGGCGGTCGTCGCCCTGGCGGAGCGGGGGACGATGTTCACCTCGCACGTCCACTACATGGAGAAGCTGGTCGTCGGCCGGCGCGCACGCGGCGTGATCGACATCGAGATGCCGGTCGAGTGGAACCTCAAGCGGATCGCCAAGGCGGAGGGCATCCATCCCCGCGACCTGACCGTGATCATCCTGAACCGTGACCGCAACCGGGAGGTCATCGAGCAGGTCAGGGAGGTCGGGTCCATGATCTCCCTGATCTCGGGCGGCGACGTGGCGGCGGCGATCGCGGCCGCCAACCCGGAGATGACGGGCAAGCACGTGCTGATGGGAAGCGGTGGCGCGACCGAGGGCGTGCTCGCCGCGTGCGCGGTCAAGTGCCTGCAGGGCGACATGCAGTCGCGGTTCTACTTCCGCAACGACGGCGAGCGGGAGGTGGTGCGGGAGGAGGGCCACCGGGAGGACGCCGTCTTCGCGATCGACGACCTCTGCTCAGGCCGCAACATCTTCTTCGCGGCTACCGGAATCACCACCGGCGACCTGCTGCGCGGCGTCCGCTACGAGGACTTCTACGCCTACACGCACTCGATGGTGCTGCGGTCCGCCTCGTTCACGATGCGCTATGTGGACGCCTACCACGACATGTCCAAGCTGCGTCAGAAGGAGCTGCTGCCGGAGCAGGTCATCCTCGGCCATCGGCGCCAGGGCACCGCCTCTCACCAGCCCGTCCAGTCCCGGACGTCCTGATACGCCCCGGCTCGCCGCGGGCCCTGCGCCTCGGCTCCGCTAGCCCGAGTGGAGGCCGTACACCCGCCAGGGGCCGGGAATGAAGACCAGCCGGTCGTACTGCGACCGCAGGAGAGCGTCGAGCTCGCGGCTGCCGTGGCCGGCGACCACGATGTACTCGGGACGCTCCTGGCGCGCGGCGGCGATCAGCTGCTGGTCGCTGGCCGGGAGCGCCGCCACCGAGGCGTCGCGCGCGACGTAGCGGCCGGCCTGGCGACGGCCGGAAACGGCATAGAGCCAGGGGTCATCCCCCCACACCAGCAGGCGCCCTTCGACGCGGATGGCTTTCGCCGTGGCCTCGGTGTCGGCCGGGTGGCCGGGGAAGAGCGCGGCATACGCCTCCTTTGAGCTGATGCCGAGGGCCTGGTCGTAGCTGCCACGGTAGTAAGCCGGCAGCCGCGTCCAGTTGAACGCCGTCCCGTATTCCGGCTGCGGAAAGGGCCAGCGGCCGAGCAGGAACATCTCGGCCCGGGGCAGGAGCATCGCCAGCTGGACCGCCATGACCACGCCGAGCAGGGCAGGCGCCAGCAGCTCCCAGCGCATCCACAGTCCCAGCAGAAGGCAGAGAGGCGCGACCAGCGGAAGCGCCAGGTGGAGCTGGCCGAGAGGGGTGAGCAGGGCGTCGATCGCGGCCAGGGGAAGCCAGGCGCCGACCAGCCGGGTTCCCGGGGTGCGCTGCTCGGAGCCGATGGCCAGGCCACCCAGCAGCGCCACGCCGAGCGGCACCAATCGGAGGCCCAGCGTGATCGGCGCCAGCTCAGGGCCGCCGTTGGCCCAGATCAGCAGGCGCCGCTCCCCGTCCAGGAGGGCCGGGTAGTAGGCCCAGTCGCCGGCCACCGCCATGACCGCCGCGGCTGCGAGCGCGGCCGCGGCGGCGCCGCCGAGCACCGGGGCCAGTCGCAGCGGACGGCCGGAGAGGACGGCGAACCACGGGATGCACAGCGCGTCCAGCAGGTAGCCGGGATGGCAGAGCGCGGCCGCCACCGCAAGGGCGCCGGCGGCGGCCGCGCGCAGCGGCCCTCCGCCGATGCCGAGCAGCACCGCCCAGCACAGCAGGGGCAGGCCGATCATCTCGGGCTCCTGGAGATCCCCCTCGACCACCGGCAGGGCCATGACCAGGCCGAAGAGCAGAGCCGTCGGCGCGGCCCGGCCGCCCAGGCGTGCGGCTATCCCGTAGAGCGCGCCTGCGGCGGCCAGGACCTGGAGGCTCAGGACCAGCTGCATTCCCGGGTGCCAGCCCCGCGTGACGAGAAGTTCGAGGGCCATCCAGACGTTGGCCAGCGGCTGGTGGACGTTCCACACCTGCACGTAGAGAAGCTGGCCCTGAAGCGTCTCGGTGGCGGTGGCCGCCAGCACACCCTCGTCGTGAGCCCAGCGCGGCTCCCCAAGCGACGGCAGGCGGGCGAGCAGGGCCGCCCCGAGGACCAGGAGCAGCGCGCGGTCGCCGAGCGCGCGCCTTCCCAGGGCGGCCAGCCGGACCGCCGCCGCGCCTGGGGTGCCGCCCAGCGGGTCGCTCAGGCGGTGCGCACGGCGGCCGCCTTCTGGAGCCCGAGCTCCTCGATCGCCATCTCCCGCATCCGGTATTTCTGGATCTTGCCGCTGATCGTCATCGGCCAGCTCTCGCCGGGCTTCATCAGCTTCCAGTAGCGCGGAATCTT
Organism: uncultured Actinomycetes bacterium; assembly: GCA_964383855.1. Classification (GTDB taxonomy): domain Bacteria; phylum Chloroflexota; class Dormibacteria; order Dormibacterales; family Dormibacteraceae; genus CAZHAC01. The sequence goes on from CAYLIP010000010.1 coordinate 12,278, forward strand.
GAAGCGCGCGATCCGGCCCTCGCAGTACGCGGTGAGCTCCTCGGGCGTCAGGACGGCGCCCTCGCGGACCTTGACCCAGGCCATGATCTCCTCACCGTACCGCTCGCTGGGCACGCCGATGACCTGTGCGTCCAGCACCTGCTCATGCGTGTACAGGAACTCCTCGATCTCCCGCGGATACACGTTCTCGCCGCCGCGGATGATCATGTCCTTGATCCGGCCCACGATGTTCAGGTAGCCGTCCTCGTCCATCGTGGCCAGGTCGCCGGTGTGCATCCAGCGACCGGCGTCGATCGCGTCGGCGGTGGCCTCCGGGTTGTTCCAGTAGCCGAGCATCACGTTGTAGCCCCGGGTGCAGAGCTCGCCGGTCGTCCCGCGGGGAACGACGGCGCCGGTCTCGGGGTCGACGATCTTGATCTCGACGTGTGGGTGGATACGCCCGACCGTCCCGGTCTGCTTCTCGAGCGGGTCGTCGAGCGCGGTCTGCGTGGAGACCGGGGAGGTCTCGGTCATGCCGTACATGATCGTGACCTCGGGCATGTGCATCTGGGTCTTGACCTTCTTCATGACCTCGACCGGGCAGGGCGAGCCGGCCATGATGCCGGTGCGAAGGGAGGAGAAGTCGAATCGGCTGAAATCAGGGTGGCTGAGCTCGGCGATGAACATGGTGGGCACCCCGTAGAGCGAGGTGCAGCGCTCGGCGCTCACGACCTTCATCGTTCGCAGCGCGTCGAAGTTGTCGTTGGGGACGACCATGCAGGCGCCATGCGTGGTGCAGGCGAGATTGCCGAGCACCATCCCGAAGCAGTGGTAGAAGGGCACCGGGATGCACACGCGGTCCTTCTCGGAGTAGGCGCAGCCCTCGCCGATGAAGTAGCCGTTGTTGAGGATGTTGTGGTGACTCAGCGTGGCGCCCTTGGGGAACCCGGTGGTGCCCGAGGTGTACTGGATGTTGATCGGGTCGTCGAAGTTGAGGGTCGCCTCCCGCGCGGCGAGCTGCTCCTCGCTCACGCGCTCGGCGTCGCGCAGCAGGGCCTCCCAGCCGTCCTCCAGGACCAGCGCCTCCTTCAGCTCGCGGCACCGGGAGCGGACCTCGCCCAGCATGTCGACGTAGCTGGCGCCGCGGTTCTCCCTTGCGAGGACGAGGAAGCTGGTGCCGGACTGATTGAGCGCGTACTCCAGCTCCGACGTCTTGTAGGCGGGGTTGATGTTGACCAGGATGGCGCCGATCCGCGCCGTCGCGTACTGGAGGATCACCCACTCGTGGCGGTTGGGCGCCCAGATGCCCACGCGGTCGCCCTTCCTCAGCCCTCGCGCCAGCAGGCCGCGCGCGCAGCGCGACGTCTGCTCCCAGAACTCGCGGTAGGTGGCGCGAAAACCCTGGTGGGGAACGACCAGCGCCTCTGAGTCGCCGAACCGCTCGACCGTCCGCCGCAGGTTGTCGCCGATGGTCTCGCCCAGCAGCGGTACCGCGCTGGCGCCATGGGTGTAGGAGAGAGCGGTCATGGGTGACGACCTCCTGGTGGGTTGCAACTATTGTCTCCGTCGGGACCGAAGTTGGACATCTTCCCGCGCTTCGACCTGCTGACGGGGCGGGAAAGGCGGGCCATCGTGCTTGTGGCGGTGGCCTCGCTGGCCGTGGCCGCGGGTGCCATCGCATACGCGCGGCCGGCGCCGCCGGCACGCGCGGCCGCGCCCGCCGGCCCCCCGCGCCGGGCCGGAGCCTACGTCGCGATCTATCCGCTCTCGCCGCTCTCGCCTGACAGCGCATACGCCGCCACCTTCACCGGCGCTTCCAACGGCATGCGCAGCATCTTTCGAACCGACGACGGCGGGCGGAGCTGGCGCGCGCTGGCGGTTCCGGTCGATGCCTTCCCGCTTGGGATCACCCCGCTGGCCGGGCAGGGCGATGCCGTGCTCTTCGGAATGCCTCGGGCCGGGCAGGGCGCGACGGTTCAGTGGATCACCCACGATGCCGGGTATCACTGGCAGCCGGTGGAAGCGCCGGTCGCCGGGCTGGGGGGCGGCGTCCAGTTCTTTCCCAACTCGTCCCGGGCCTTCTACGAGCAGCTCACGCCCATGGGCTTCTCGATTCACGTCTCTGACGACGAAGGCTCGTCCTGGCGTCCCCTGATCGACGTCGCCGGAGCCGATCCCACCCTGGCCGGAGTGTCGCTGCGGGCCGGTGCCGCCGTCGGCTTCAGCGGCGGCGGGCTCTGGCTGATGGTCGCGCGGCCCGGTCAGCAGCAGCCGCCGCCCCGGCTGCTGCGCTCCACCGACCAGGGTGCGACCTGGGAGGAGATCCGGCTGCCTGCGCCGCCGCCGGAATACGCGGCCGAGGGCCGCGCGACCTTCTCGCTGCCCACGTTCCTGGGCGCCTCCGGCTACATGGGGGTGTTTCCGTCGACTGGAGCCGGAGTGGGCACGCAGTGGGCGGGATCGCCGGCGGCGGCGGCCTATGTGACCACGAGCGACGATGGGGGCGCCACGTGGTCGCCGGTGCGCAGCGTGCCTCACTTCCCGGTCTACCCCGTGCCCGGGGACCCGAGCTGGTGGGCCACCGACGGCGACCGCCTCTTCACCTCGACCGACTTCGGCCTCACGTGGACTGTGAACCGGGCGGCGCTGCCGCCGAAGTTGAAGCTGCAGAGGATCACCCGTGTTACGCCGCGGGTGGCCTGGGCCGTCTACGGCAACTTCGGCGGAGGGCTGGTCAGCGACGAGCCCGACCGCACCCACCTGCTCCGCACCACCGACGGCGGCCGGCACTGGTCGGCGGTCCGGTTTCCAGGACCCCAGGCCTAGGCGAGGCAGCGAAAGAAGAGCAGGGCGCCCGTCCGGTCGGCCCGCCAGCGCCTGAAACCGGCCCGCCGGGCCGCCGCCGCCAGCCGCCTGGAGTCGGGCGGCACGAAAAAGCCGCTCAGCCGGGCGGCGCGGACCGCCAGCTGCCAGGGTGAGGGAGCGTCAGAGGTGAGCACGGTGCCGACCAGTTCGCCGCCGGGCCGGAGCACGCGCCGGAACTCCCGCAGCACGGCCGCGTGCGCGGGTATGCAGTGGAGAGAGTTGAAGCAGATGACCCGGTCGACGGAGCCATCGGCCAGAGGCAGCCGGGTGGCGTCGCCGCGCAGCAGCGCCACGTGGCGCCGCTGCGACCGCGGGAGGCGGGCCACACGCTGCGCCGCCCGCGCCAGCATCAGCGAGCTCAGGTCGGCGCCGACGAGCAGCCCCCGGGTCCTGGGCAGCCCGCGGGCGAAGGAAGGGCCGCCCCCCGCGGGGCAGTCGAGCACCACCTCGCCCGGCTCGCACTCGACCGCCGAGGCCATCAATCGGAGCATCCGCTCACCGTCGGCGCCCCACATGAGGGCGGCGCCGAGGGGCGCCCAGCGCGACTGGACCCCGGCGTCGTAGAGGGCTCCATACCAGCTCTCGAAAGCCCATCCACGCACTCGCGGTCAAGGCTAGCCGCGTCCGCTCCCTGACCGCCGTGAACAGGATTTTTCGCCCGAAAAGTACGCAGAAAGCCGGGCCGCAAGACTCTTGATAATTGTTCACAGCTATATAAGTCCCCCGGGCCGGGAACCCCGAGTACGCTCCGGTCGCATGGCATATCCAGGGGCGCGGGGCGTCCTGGTCGCTGCTCTCGTCGTCGGGGCGGCCTTCTTCCCCAACCCGGTGCTGGCCCGCCAAAACGGCCACCTGCCGCCCGGCCAGGTGAAGAAGCAGCAGGCGGCCGCGACGGCGGCGGCGGCGACCTCGGCGCCGGCGCCGGTGACCGTGGCGCCGGCGACCGCGGGCCTGAACGCGACTCTTGCGCCGGCCCCCGTTGCGACTCCGACGCCGGCCGGACGCATAACGCTGCCCCTGGCGCCCGCGCCCGTGCCCACCCAGCCGCAGGCGGCCGCGCTCCAGCTCCCGGTGGCAATCGCTCCCGCCCCGCTGGCGCTCGCGCCGCCCACTTTCGGCCGCCCGGCCATACCGCTCCCCCGGCCGGTGGCCGAGGCGGCGCCCACGCCGCCGCCGGCCGCGGCGGCGAAGCCAGACTTCACGGCCATTCCCGACGGCGCCAAGCTCGTGGTGACCCTGCCCGCCGGGAAGGAAGGCCAGCGCCTTTCGGTCGTGCTCTTCTTTCTGCCGCTGCTCTTCGTGATCTGGTTCTGGGCCCTGCTGCGGGGGCTGGCGGCGGGCTGGGCGATGCGCGGCTACGCCTCCCGCGCGGCGATCGCACAGCAGCTCGGGCTGCGCACCACCCAGCTGGCGGCACTCGCCCCCGAGGATCTCCAGCGCCTGCGCGACGGCATCGCGTTCGACGAGCTGACCGGCGTGCTCCGGCGTGCCGCCGGCCTGGCCGCCCTCGACCGCGAGCTGGCGCGTGGCGCGCGAACCAAGCACCCGGTGAGCGTGGTCTTCATCGACGTGGACGGCCTTAAGAGCACCAACGACAGCCTTGGACACGCGGCCGGGGACGCTCTCCTGCGCCGCGTCGCCCGGCTGCTGACCCGGCGGCTGCGGGCGCAGGACCTGGTCTTCCGCTACGGAGGCGATGAGTTCGTGGCCGTCATGCCGGACACCTCCAGGCCTCGAGCGGAGGCGATCGCCGCCGAGATGCGGCGAGCCGCCGGCGCCGATGGTGTGCCCTTCAGCTTTGGCGTCGCGCAGGCGCGGCCCGACGAGTCGGCCCGGGCGCTGATCGCCCGCGCCGACTCCCTGCAGTACCTGGACAAGCAGGCCCGCCGCCGCGGCCGGTAAGGATCGTCACCGGCACGGTCACGACGCAGCAGGCGGGACCGGCCTAGCGAACCGAGCGGATCCTGCTCACCAGCACCGTGCCCACGAGGAGGAAGACGACGGCAGAGGCGAAGACGACCCGGTAGCCGCTGTTCGGCGCCTGCCGGTTGAAGTGGTCGAGCGCGATGCCGGCGGCGCCGGGGACGAAGGTTTGGGGCAGCGTCAGGGCAACGTGGAAGAGACCCATGTCCTTGGCGGCGGCCCTGCGGTCGGGGAGCGTGTCGCATGCCAGTGCCCAGTCGACCGCGTAGTAGCAGCCGTATCCCACGCCGTAGACGATCCCGACCGCGAACACGAGGGCGAGGTTGGTCGGGAAGAAGACGATGAAGAAGAGCGCCACCGCCGCCTGCAGGGCGCTGCTGGCGTAGACGAAGCGCTTGCGGCCGGCCCGGTCGGAGAGCGCGCCCGCGGCCAGCCCCACGGGCACCGCGGCGACCAGCACGACCAGCAGCCATTCGGGGGTGAACTGACCCGGGTCGCTGACGCGGACCACATCCCGAAAAAAGTTGAAGAGGAAGTAGAGGATCACGTTGATGCCGGCGGTCACGAAGAGGCGGGTCAGGACAACCCAGCCGAAATCGCCGGTCCAGAGCGGGGAGAGGAACTCGCGCGCCGCCCGTCCCAGCGGCTGGCGGGACCGCGCGGGAACCGGCGTCAGGCCTTCGCGACGGGCCACCGCCAGGGTGGGCAGGAGGCTCAGGCCGGCGATCACCGCGACCACCGGGTAGGCGGCCGGGTAACCAGGGCCGGTGATGAGGGCGGTCACGCCGAGGCCGGCGCCGCTGCCGAGCTGGACCATGGTCGCCAGGTACCCGCTGGCGGTCCCGAACTGGCCGTCGGGGACGACATCGGGCACCAGTCCGGCGTAGGCCGCGCCGGCGGCGTTGAAGAAGGTCTGGAGGACGAAGTATCCGATCGCCAGCTGCAGGTAGCTGTGGGCGGTGTAGAGGAGGGCGATCCCGACCAGGGCGCCGGCGGTGCCGGCCACCATGATCGGCCGCCGGCGGCCCCAGCGCGTGTTCAGCCGGTCCGACCAGGCGCCCACGCCCGGCGGCACCAGCATCGCCATCAGGCCGCCCATGCCGATCAGCGCGCCCAGGGCCGTGCCCTGCTCGTCGCGTGGTACCAGGTCGTCGACCTGGTGCTGGATCAAAACCGTGGTGACCGGGATCCACAGGCAGAACTGCCCGAACCAGAAGGCGGCGAGGCCGGCGTGCCGGAGTCGGCCATAGGGCTGTACCGCGGCCGCCGTCGACGTCGCCTGCGCGCGGGTAGCCACCTTGTGCCGGGCATGTTAAGCGGCTGGCGGGCCGCCCGAGAGGGTAGGCTTGGGGGCGCTCTCATGCCGCTCAACCTCACGCGCATTCGCACGCTCCTGATGGACGTTCCCCGTCATGGCAAGCTGGCCTACTGCCTCCTGCGTGACGAGCGGGTCCCGGCGGCGCCGAAGGCGGCCCTGCTGCTGGCGCTGGGGGCTCTCCTCAGCCCGATCGACTTTCCGGCCTGGATCCCGGTGGTCGGCGAGCTCGACATGCTCGCGCTCGCGGTGCTGGCGGTGAAGGTCTTCGTCGACGCCTGCCCCGAGGATCTCGCCATGGAGCACGAGGCCGCGATCAGGCGCGGCGAAAGCGTTTTCGACCAGGACCTGGGCGTCGCCCGGGCCACCGCGGCGGAGGCGCTGCGAGGCGCCGTCGACCGCTGGGGCAGTTCAATGACGGGCAGGCTTCGCGTCCTGCCCCGCGATTCGGAGGATCGATCGGCTTGAAGGTAATGCTGACCAAGGACGTGGAGAACATCGGCCGCGCCGGCGAGATCAAGGATGTGGCCGACGGCTATGGCCGCAACTTCCTGATTCCGCGCCGCCTGGCCGTGGTCGCCCAAAAGGGCGCCGAGGCGGAGGCCAAGCGCATCCGGGAGGCCGCGCACAAGCGCGAGGCGAAGGAGCGCGACGATGCCCAGGCGATGGCCGACGAGATCGGCGACCGGACCGTCGTCGTGAGGCTCAAGATCGGCGAGGAGGGCAAGGCCTTCGGCGCGGTCACCAACCAGGACATCGCCCAGGCACTCAAGCAGCAGCACCAGGTCGAGGTCGACCACCGCAAGATCGAGCTGAAGGAGCCGATCAAGCAGCTGGGCGAGCACCAGGTCCAGCTCCGGCTGCACCGGGACGTGACCGCTGCCATCAACCTGATCGTCACCTCCGACAGGTAGTCCCGCCGGGGCTTCATGGCGACGACCACTCCTATCGTTCGTTCGGAGGGCCGCGTTCCGCCGCACGACCTCGAGGCCGAGCAGGCGGTGATCGGATCGATCCTGATCGACCCGGCCGCGGTCACGCTCGCCATCGACATCGTCGAGGAGCGCGACTTCTACCGCGAGAACCACGGGCAGATGTACCGGGCCGCGCTCGAGCTCTTCAAGGCCGGAGAGCCGATCGACAACGTGACCATGGCCGACCAGCTCACACGCATGGGGGTCCTCGAGCGCGTCGGAGGCCGGGTGGCGATCGCGCTCCTGCAGGAGTCGGTGCCGACCGCGGCCAACATCGAGTACTACGCGCGCATCGTCAAGGACCGGGCTCAGAAGCGGCGCCTGATCTCGGCCGGCGCCAGCGTCACCTCGCTCGGCTTCGATGACGCGCTCGCAGCCGACGAGGCGCTCAACGAGGCGCAGCGGGCCGTCTACGAGATTGCCGACCAGCGCGTCACGACCAGCCTGGAGAGCCTCTATCCGCTGCTCAAGCAGGCGATGGAGCGCGTGGAGACCCAGATGGTCTCGGGGACCGGGGTGCTGGGCGTGCCCAGCGGCTTCCACGATCTCGACCGGATGACCGGCGGGTTCAAGGGATCCGACCTGATCGTGGTCGCCGGCCGGCCCGCGATGGGCAAGGCGCTGGCCCTGGACACGCCGATCCCGAGCCCTGATGGCTGGCGGACGATGGGCGCGCTGCGCGTCGGCGACCAGGTCTTCGACCAGCAGGGCCTGCCCTGCACGGTCACCCGCGCCACGCCGGTCATGCACGGCCGCGATTGCTTCGAGGTCTGCTTCGGCGACGGCGAGCGGATCGTCGCCGACGCCGACCACCTCTGGTCCGTCCGGCGGCGGTCGGCCCGCAAGCGTGGTGACGAGCAGGTCGTGATCTCGACCGGCGACATGGCTGCGAGCCTGCGCGCGGACGGAGGGCTCGAGTACTCGATAGCGACCTGCGACCCGCTCCGTTACCCGGAGCGGGAGCTGCCGGTCCGGCCGTACGCGCTGGGCGCCTGGCTGGGCGATGCCGGCAGCAGGCGGGATCCTGCCGGGATCGGCGCTCGCCAAAGCGCTGTCCTCGGCGGAGCCGCGCGCGGCTCCGGACCGGGCGCCGGCGAGGCGCGCGCGACGAGGCAGTCCTGGGCCGAGGGTGACGCTCGCATACCGCGCGTTTACCTCGAGGCGTCGATCGATCAGCGGCTCTCGCTTCTGCAGGGCCTGATGGACAGCCGGGGCACCATCGATGCGCACGGTTGCGCCGTCTTCGTCTCGGCCAACCGGCGGCTGGCCGAGGGCCTGCAGGAGCTCGTTCGCGGCCTCGGGCTCGAGTCGGAATCGAGCGAGGATCCGCAGGCCGGCGGCCAGGAGCACCGCTACCAGGTGCGGTTCAGGCCCTCGGCCCTGCCCCTGTTCCGGATTCCAGGCAAGCTCGCCGCGCAGCGCGCGATCCGCGACCTCGCCGCCGGCGAACGGCGGATCGTCGACATCCGCCCGGTCGCAAGCGTCCCTGTCCGGTGCATCAGCGTCGACTCGCCCGGACATCTCTACCTGGCCGGGAACGCGTGCATCCCGACCCACAACACCTCCTGGGCCCTGAACGTGGCCCTGCACGCCGCCGTTCAGAACAAGGTCGCGGTGGCGGTGTTCAGCCTTGAGATGTCGAAGGAGCAGCTGGTCGAGCGGCTTCTCTGCCAGCAGGCGCAGATCGACTCCCAGCGGATGCATCGCGGCCTCCTGAGCGACCGCGAGTTCGAGCGCCTGGTGAGCGCCATCGGCCCGCTCGAGAACGCCCCCATCTTCATCGACGAGTCCCCGGTCCTCGACGAGCTGACGCTCATGCTCAAGGCGCGCCAGGCCAAGCAGCGCGAGAACATCGGGATGATCATCATCGACTACCTCCAGCTCATGCGCGGCCGGGTCAGCCGGGACGACAACCGCGTGCAGGAGGTCTCCTCGATCTCCCGCTCGCTGAAGGGGCTGGCGCGCGAGCTCAAAGTGCCTGTTATCGCGCTCTCGCAGCTGTCGCGCGCGCCGGAGGCGCGGCCCAACAAGCGACCGATGCTCTCGGACCTGCGCGAGTCGGGCTCGATCGAGCAGGACTCGGACGTCGTCGTCTTCCTCTATCGCGACGAGTACTACAACGACAAGACGGATGAGCCGGGGATCGCCGAAGTGATCGTCGCCAAGCACCGCAACGGCCCCACCGGGACGGTCAAGCTGCGCTTCCGCAAGGACCAGACGCTCTTCTACAACCTCGAGCAGCGCCGAGCGACCGCGGTGGACGACGACGAGTGAGGAAGGCGGCTTGGTAGTCATCATCGTCGGCGGCCAGTGGGGGGACGAGGGCAAGGGCAAGGTCATCGACCTCCTGGCCGAGCAGGCCCGGCTGGTAATCCGTCCCCAGGGCGGCAACAACGCCGGCCACACCGTGGTCACCGAGCATGGGGAGTTCAAGTTCCAGCTCCTGCCCAGCGGGATCCTCTACCCGCACTGCACCTGCGTCATCGGCAATGGCGTGGTTGTCGACCCTCGCGTCCTGATCAAGGAGCTGGAGCAGCTGCGGGAGCGCGGCCTCGAGCCCGACAACCTGGTCGTGAGCGAGCGCGCCCACATGGTGATGAGCTATCACCCGCTCTTCGACAAGCTCGAGGAGGGGGTGCGCGGCGACGACCGCCTGGGCACCACGTGGCGCGGCGTCGGTCCCGCCTACGGCGACAAGGTCCGCCGCATCGGCTTTCGAATCGGCGACCTCCAGAAGGAGGTCTTCATGCGGAAGAAGATCGACTTCGTCGTGGGCCAGGTGAAGAACCCGATCCTGGACCGCCTCTACGGCGAGGAGCCCCTGGACACCGGCCAGATCCTCCAGGAGTACCTGGGCTACGCCGAGATCCTCGACCCCTACATCAAGGACACCTATCCGATCGTCCAGGACGCTCTCGACGAGCGCAGCAACGTCCTCCTGGAGGGCGCCCAGGCGACCATGCTCGATCTCGACTTCGGCACCTATCCATACGTCACCGGCAGCAATCCCACGGCCGGCGGCGCTGTGACCGGTTCTGGCATCCCGCCGACCCGGGTCGACCTCACGCTCGGCTGCTTCAAGGCCTACACGACGCGCGTCGGCTACGGTCCCTTCCCGACCGAGCTCGAGAACGAGGTCGGCGACCAGCTGCGCGAGCGCGGGCATGAGTTCGGCACAGTCACCGGCCGGGCCCGGCGCGTCGGATGGTTCGACGCCTGCGTCGCGCGCTACGCGGTGCGCGTCAACGGCTGCGGATCGGCGGCGCTGCTCAAGCTCGACATCCTCGACGAGCTGGAGCGGATCAGGGTTTGCACCTCGTACGACTTCCGCGGGGAGAGGCACGACCATCCGATGGCCAACATCTCGCACCTGAAGCACTGCGAGCCCCGGTACGTCGAGGTCGACGGCTGGTCGGAGCCGATCGGCGCCGCCCGCAAGTGGGACGAGCTGCCCCGGGCTTGCCGCGACTACGTCGAGCTCATCGAGGAGCAGATCGGCGCGCCGATCGACCTGATCGGCGTCGGCCCCCGGCGGGACCAGTTCGTCCAGCGCCGGCCGATCTGGCGCTAGGCGCCCTGCCTGGCGGCGCCGGATGCCGGCGCCGGGTGCGTGCGGACCCCTTCCTCGCGGGCGAGCCGGCGCCGGCGGGCGAAAAACCAGTCGATGCCCTCCACCGCGCTGACGGTCACCTGCAGGCCGGCCACGGCCAGGTAGGCCGCCTCGATCCCGAACCCCCGGCTCCGCAGGCCGACACCCGCCACGCCGGCGGCGAACCCGAGCAGCAGCCGCGAGGCTGCCCAGCCGGGCAGCAGCCGCCGATCGGCCAGGATCAGGGCCACCGCGAACCAGGCCGGCCCGCTGTCGAGCTGGTAGCTCGGGCTCCAGTGCAGCATCAGGATGGGCAGCGCCGCCCCGACGGCAAATCCCAGGACCACGGCCGGCGACAGCCGGCGCGCGTACCAGAGCCAGGCGGCGCCGACGGCGACCGCCAGCACGGAGGTGGCAAAGAGGGGCCCGGGAACGTTGCCGATGTAGAGCCGCTCGGGGTCGATCGGCGCCGCACTGCCGCCCGCATACTGCCACCAGAGCCGCACCGGCTCGGCCAGCGGCCGCAGGCGGCCCGGGTTCAGATAGGCCGCCCTCAGGTCGGGAGCGGCGAACAGGATGGCTGCTGGCACCAGCACGCCGGGCTGAAATTGCAGCCGCGGCGTCCAGCGCCTCCGGGCGACCTCGAGGCCGCCTGCGAGCGCGGCCCCGATCACAAACCAGTTGACGGGGGTCGCCGGCCCGAGCAGGGCGACCGCGAAGACCGCGGCGACGAGCGGAGCCACCCCGGCACGCAGGCGAAGCCGCCACGCCAGCAGTTGGAGGGCGGCTCCCACGGCCAGGGCCACGCCCAGGGCCGCGGCGGCGTACCCCCTGAAGAAGAGCAGGCCCATGGCCACAGGTGGGATCAGGGCGATGGCGACGACGCCGTCCTCGGACAGCGTCTCAGGCTGGAAGATGCCCTTCTCGAAACGCGCGAGCGCAGCGGCCGCTCTTCCCACGCTGAGCGATATTAGTCCGCGACCCCCGCGGGCGCTCCGCCCGGCGCTGACAGAAAGTAGCCGTCTGGTAGATAATCCTGGCACCCCGTGTCGCGTCTTTCCACGCGCTTTGCAGCGACATTGATGGGCGTGGTCCTGGTCGTGGCGGCATCCGTCACGCCGGCCGCGGCCGCCAGCCCTGACAACACCTGGGTCGTGCTCGGGCGCATTCCGGAAGCCTCCGGGTCGCCGATGTTCGCCCTGGCCGTCAGCCCGGCCGACCCGCTCACGGTCCTGGCCGGAACCTCCTCGGGCTCGATCTACCGAAGCACCGACGGCGGGGCCAGCTGGCATGAGGCGCGCCACGACGCCGGGCACCCCCTCCTCGCGATCGGCTTCAACCCCTACAAGCCGGGCGTGGTGTTCGCCGGTACCCGGGGCGGCGGGATCCTCCGCAGCTCCGACTCGGGACAGACCTGGTCGATCCAGCCCGGCACCGAGAAGGCGGCCGCGCGCAGCTTCGCCTTCGGGAAGACGGTGATCGCGGCCGGAACCGACCAGGGCATCCTGCTCGGCCGCGACGCCGGATCCTGGTCGCCGGCCGGCCTCAACCAGATGAGCGTCTCGGCGCTCGCGGTGGCCGCCGCGAACGACCCCACGCGGATCGTGGCGGGCGCCGACGCGACCCGTTCGACGGAGCCGCTACCTCTCTACAGCAGCGCCGACGGGGGCGCCACCTGGACTCCACTCAAGCCTCCGTCGACGGCCGCCTCCATGGTCAACGCGCTGGCCGCCGGTCCGCCACCGCCCAAGGGCGACACCCGGCCCGTGCTGATGGGAACCAACGCCGCCCTCTACATGTCGCCGGACAACGGCCAGTCCTGGTCTCAGCTGACCGGCAACGGCGTCCTGCCCGCCACCGACTTCACCGGCGTCGCCTTCGTCACATCGCACCAGGACCGCTACTACGTGGCCAGCGATGGCGGGGCTTCAGACCGCGGCGGCGTCTGGTCGACCGCGGACGGCGGGCAGCACTTCAACCCGCTCCAGGTGCCGGTCTCGCCGGTCACCGCGCTTGCGATCTCCAACGAGGAGCAGCCGACCGTGTACGTGGCCACCTTCCGGCCGGTCGACCACTCCGTCTTCCTGCTCCGCTACCGGGACACCGGCGGGCCGCCCCAGGCGCCGCCGGCGCTGCCCGCGCCGCATGCTGTGACCGGGAGCGCCGCCCAGCCGGCAGCCGCGCCCGCCCGCGACTGGCTAGTCGTCCTGGGGACCGGGCCGGAGGCGCCCTTCCTCGCGCTCGGCGCGGGTGGGGTGCTGGTGCTGCTGCTGACGCTCGTCGCCTACATAACCCGAGCCCGGCGCCGGCGACTGTAGGCCGGCCTCCAGCTGCGGGGCCCCCGGGTCGTGCAACCGGAACGACTCCAGTCCCGCCCGTTTGAGCATGGCCGAGGCCAGTCCGTCGTAGCGGCGGGCCATCACGTCGCCCACGGGATCGGGCGACGCTCGCATCAGCTGTCCGAAGCTCAGCTGCGCCATGGCGCGGTAGGCCAGGAGCGCCTTGGCCTCCTCGATCCGTCCCGTCCGCTCGGCGGTCCGGACGAAGAGCAGCGCCGCTCCCATCTCCCGCGCGTCGCGCCAGCGCCACAGAAGGTAGGTCCCGCAGACGATCAGGATGGGGGGGAGCGCGGTGATCAGGCCCAGCACCAGCGCCATCGTGTCCACCGCCCCCCGGGCCTGCGCGCCGAGCGCGATCAGCTGGTCGCCGGAGTCGTGCTGAAGCGTGCTGGCCACGTTGCCGAGGAAGCTGCTGATCCCGGGTATGCCGCCGGGGACGACGCTCCGGAAGGACTGGATCCAGCTGTTCAGGGTGTGGCCGGTGCCGGTGATGCCGTCGCTGACCGTCTGCAGACCCTCGACGACCCGGTAGACCGTCCAGCCCGCGGCCGCCCAGGTCACACCCCAGAGCGCGACCAGCATGTCGGCCAGGAGGCGGGGAATCCGGGCCGGCACGTGGTCGGGATAGAACTTCAGCACCTCAATCCACCGTAGCCGTTAGATTGCCTGCGGTGACGACTCCACACGAAAGGCTGCGTGCACTCGGCCTCGATCTCCCGGAGGCCCCGTCCCCGGCCGCCAATTACGTTCAGGTCCAGGTGGTGCCGCTGGGGGAGGGCCGCGTCGCCGTCCATGTCGCCGGCCAGATCCCGCGCCGGCCGGACGGGGGCCTCTATACCGGGCGGGTGCCAAGCCAGGTCGATTCCGACCAGGCGCGGGAGGCGGCGCGCGCCTGCGCCCTGGCGATCCTAGCGCAGCTGGAGAAGGCGGTCGGCCTGGACCGTATCGAGCAGATCGCGCAGGTCACGGGGTTCGTCCTCTCCGACGACGGTTTCGGCGACCAGCCCGAGGTGGTCAACGGCTGCTCAGACCTGCTGGTCCAGGTGCTGGGCGAGGCCGGGCGTCACACCCGCGCTGCGGTGGGCACCAACGCGCTGCCCCGCGGCGTCACGGTCGAGATCGCAGCCGTAGCGGTCGCCCGGCTCTGATCAGGCCGCGACTCCCGCGGGGGCCGCTCCTCTACGCGAGCGTCCTCTACCTGGCCGTCGTCTTCGGCGTGATGCTGTGGCGCGGCGTCTCGATCGAGCCCCAGTGGGTCGTGCTGGCGCTCCTGGTGATCGCGCTCGCGATGGGCCGCGGGGCGCAGTTCATCAAGGACTGGACCCCCTTCCTGCTGCTCTTCTTCGCCTACGAGGCCATGCGCGGCTTCGCATCCAAGACCGGCTTTGCGCCGCGCGACGTTTCGCCGCTGGAGAGGGCCCTGTTCTTCGGGCATCTGCCGACCGTGGCCCTGCAGCAGCACTTCTACCATCCGGCGTCGATCTCTCCGCAGGACCTGCTGGCAGTCTTCTTCTACTTCATGCACTTCCCGCTTCCGATCGTGGTCGGCTTCGTCTTCTGGACCGGTGACCGGGCGCACTACTGGCGGTACGTCGCGGCGCTGCTGGGCATGTCCTTCGCCTCCTTCGTGGTCTTCCTCTTCTTCCCGACCACGCCGCCCCGGCTGGAGCCTGGTCTGGGGGTCCACTGGGTGACCAACGAGACGGTGCACAAGCTCTTCAGCGACTACCTCGTCTCGCCGCTGTACACGCACCTCAACCCGAACAACTACGCCGCATTTCCCTCGCTGCACGCGGCCTTCCCGGCGCTGGCGGCGATGTTTGCGTGGGGCCGCTACCGGTGGCTCGCGATCGGGCTGCTGGCCTGGGCGGCGGCGGTCTGGGCGGCGATCGTGTACCTGGGGGAGCACTACTTCGTCGACGCGCTCGCCGGGCTCGGGATCGCGTTTGCGGCCTGGGTCGTGGTCGTGCGGCTGGCGCCCCGGCTCAGGCCTCCCAGACCTTCTTGACCAGCACGTTGGCAAGCTTGTCGGGATCGTGGTGGGAGGGGATCTTGGTGTTGACCACGTCGGCGGCGACGAACCTCGCCGAGGCGCACAGGCGCTGCGCCTCGCGGTAGTCGAAGATGACCTGCGACTGGCCGCCGCTGGGGGTGTGGTTGAGGTTGGAATTGACGACGATGAAGTCGAACACGTCGTCGCGAATGTGGTCCTTGAGCGTCGACAGGTAGTCGCTGACGTTGAAGTTGTCGGTCTCGCCGTGCTGCGAGGCGACGTTGCAGACGAAGACCTTGAGGGCGGGCGAGGCCTTCATCGCCTCAACCATGCCGGGGACCATGAGGTTGGGCAGGATGCTCGTGTAGAGCGAGCCGGGTCCGACCACGATCACCTCCGCGTTGAGGAGGGCCATCGCCGCCTCCGGGTTGAGCTCGGCGTTGTCGGGCTTGAGGAAGACCCGGCTGATGGGGGCGTTCTGCTTGGGGATCCGCGACTCGCCCTCGACCATGCTGCCGTTGACGCTTGCCACCAGCGTGACGTCCTGGAGGGTGCTGGGAATGATGTCGCCGCGCACGGCCAGGACCCGGCCCGATTCCCGGAGGGCGTGCTCGAAGTTCCCGGTGATGTCGGCCATGGCCATGATGAAGAGGTTTCCGAAGGAGTGGCCGCCCAGGGACCCGTCCTTGAAGCGGTGATTGAAAAGCTCCTTCATGAGCGGCTCGGCGTCGGCCAGCGCCACCAGGCACTGGCGGAAGTCGCCGGGCGGGAGGATGCGGTACTCCTCGCGGAGCCGGCCGCTGGAGCCGCCGTCGTCGGCCACGGTGACGATGGCCCCGATGTTGGCCGTGTACTGCTTCAACCCGCGGAGAAGCGTGCTCATCCCGGTGCCGCCCCCGACGGCGACGATCCGGGGCCCGCGGCTGCGCGTCCGGTAGGCCCAGATCTGGTCGGCGACGCTGCGGTCCCCGCCGGGAAGGAAGGGGCCCAGGATGGAGTGCTGGAGCTTGAAGATGCTGAAGAGCAGGAGCCCGGCACCCAGGAGCCCGAAGATGGCGCCGCGAACCCACCTGGGGATGAACTGGAGGGTCACGAAGTAGGCCTCGCCGGGCAGCTGCGCGTGCTGGTAGTACTCCCGCAGGAAGTAGCCGACGCCGAGCACGATGATCAGCTCGCTGGCCATCAGCAGGATGAGCCAGCGTTTGACCTCGAGGCCGGGCGTCAGCCAGCGCAGCCAGCCAGCGGTCGTCCTGAGACGCTTAGACAAGTTGCGCTACCCCCCGCACGAGCAACGTCTCGCGGCGAGCGAGGGTTACGGTCGGGATAATCAAGAGTATGAGTTCCTTGCGGCGCCTGAGGCGCCTGGCGAAGCTGGTCGGACTGGGCCTGATGGTAGCTGCGATATCCCAGGAGATGTCGAAGCCCGAGGGCGAGAGGACCTGGCACGGCCGCCTGTTCGGAACGGTGCCCTACGACTTCCGGCCGCCGACCTGGGACCGGATCCGGGAGGCCTACTGGAACCCGGACGACGAGCACCTCTTCACGTCGCGTGTGCTGGGCGTCGGCTGGGCCGTCAACTTCGCCCGCGCCCAGTCGATGCTGAGGGAGGGCTTCGAGTTCCTGATGGGGTCCAAGCCGGCGCGGAGGATCGAGAAGCGGGCCGGGTAGGCTGGGCCGTGGAGGCGTTGTCGAAGTAGGTGCGGTTGCCGATGATCGCGGCCCTGGGGCTGCTCCTGGTCAGCTTCTGGGCGCTCGCCGTGTCGCTGGGCGGGCACGGAGAGCGCGCTGTCAGGCAGCTCGTGACCGCTCCCGGGATCCAGCAGCAGGTGGTGACCACGGGCGGCGGTGGCGCCCGGTCCGGGACCTCTCCGTTTGCCGTCTACGTCCCTCCGGCGGCGCCGCCGCCCGCCGCCCCGCCGCCGGCCGCGTCCCAGCCCGCGCCGGCGCCGCCCCCGGCCCAGGCCCCGCCGGTCGAGGCCGCTCACCACAAGCACGGCGGCTAGCAGGCTCCCGGAGGGACGTCCGAATCCCTCGCCAGGCTACTTATCCCCGGTTGGGGAAGGGCTGTGGACAACCTCGGGCCTCCGGCCCGTGGTACTTGTGTTGGGGATGTCCCAAGAGGTGACTCCACCCACGCCACCCGGCCAGCGCAAGCCGCAGAACTGGTTTGGCATCGGCTGCTACGCGGCGATCGGGCTGGTGGCGATCGTCGTGCTGATCGTCCTGATTGGTATGTGCTCCCCGCATGGGAACCCGCCCTGAGCGAAAGCTGAGTTCTGGGCGATCGGCGGCTGGGTAGAATGGGTG
Organism: uncultured Actinomycetes bacterium; assembly: GCA_964383855.1. Lineage (GTDB taxonomy): Bacteria > Chloroflexota > Dormibacteria > Dormibacterales > Dormibacteraceae > CAZHAC01. Next base: position 29,562 of record CAYLIP010000010.1, read on the forward strand.
CCCGGCCGCCGGCCCTGGGTGTTGGGGAGTAGCCAAGCGGTAAGGCGCCTGACTCTGGATCAGGAGATCGAGGGTTCGAATCCTTCCTCCCCAGCCACTCTTTCCGCCCAGCCAAATTGTTCGGTCTCAGGACGTCGACCGGGGCGCGCCGCCGTCAGTCGTCCGCGATCGCCAGCTCGCGCAGCGTGCGCACCATCCGTGCCGGCGGGGGCGGAGCGGGCGGGGGCGGGATCTCGACGGCGTCCAGGATGCGGTCCCAGACGGCGTCCAGCGTCAGGCAGGTCTGGAACTGGGCCACGACGTCCGGCTGGGAAAGCGGCGGGGCACCCCAGAAGCGGTTCCACTGCCGCGCCGAAACGATTTGCAGCCGGTGAAGGTTGCCGTCGGGGTCGTAGTAGTCGATGACCTGGCCGACCGGCACCGCCGCCATCGGCGTGAAGGGTCCTGGGTTGTGGCCGATGAAGTAGCCGAGGGGCCGCTGGATGCAGCCGTCGACATACGCGGCGTCGTGCCCGACCTCGGTCGCCCGCGTGCAGTCGCCGTAATAGCCGACGTGAAGGTCGAGGCCCCCACCCTCCTCGGCCAGGCGGTTGACGGAGGTGGCGGCCACAGCCGAAGGCGCGGGTGCCTCCGGAAGCGCCGCCGGCGCCCCCGAGATCGCTCGCCCAGGTGGCGGAGGCGGGGCAGGCGACGCGGGAGGTGCGGCCAGGGCCCCGGTGGCGCTCATGCAGGTCAGCGCGGCGGCCAGTGCGAGAGCGTGCAGCAGCAGCAGGGAGCGGCGCATGGCCGCCCGAGTCTCCAGAGCGCTGCCCGGACACCCGTCCGAGAACGGGTTAAACGTGGTTAAGCGCTGTCTGCACCCGTGGAGCGTTCCGGTGAGCCTCCATCGACCGCAGGCGCGTCATTCACATCTCTTAAGCACATCTCTCGAGCGCAGCGGGAGGCCGCCCGCCGGCCGGCGGCAGCGGCCGATCATGGAATGGGAGGCGATTCGGCGGGTGAACGCTAGGATTCGGGGCCGTGGACGCGCCGGCCGGCCTCGGACCCGAGCAGGAAGCGGAGCGGCTGGCGAGCATCGAGCAGCTCGAGCTGGCGGGTGCCGCGCCCGAGGAGCGCTTCGACCGCATCACCCGGCTTGCCGCCCGCCTGCTGGACGCGCCGATCTGCGTGATGGCGATGGTCGATCGCGACCGCGCTTTGTTCAAGTCGCGCCAGGGCACGCCGCTTGCCGGCCTGGACCGCTCCGGTTCGCTGTTCGACGTCGCGCTGCTGACCCGCCGGCCGGTGGTCGTCGAGGACGGCAAGCGGAAGCCGGCCGGGGTTGAGGCGCCGCTGGTGAAGGGGATGCCCGATGTCCGCTTCTTCGCCGGGCAGTCGCTGACCGAGCCGGCCGGTCACCGCGTCGGCGTGCTGGCGGTGATGGACACCCGCGCCCGCCGCTTCGGCGAGCCGGAGCTGGCCCTGCTCGCCGACGTCGCCGCGCTCGCCGAGCGGGAGCTGGGGCGCTCAGCCTTCGACCGGCTGCTCGACGACTACCGTGAGAACGCGGCCTGGGCCATGACGGTCATGGACAACGCGGCCGAGGCGCTGGTCACGGTGGACCAGAACGGGATCGTCCGCTCGATCAACCGATCGGGCGAGGTGATGTTCGGCTGGCAGGCCTACGAGCTGATCGGGCGCGACGTGACCGCGATCCTGGCCGACGAGGACCGGCGCCGGATCGCCCGCGCCGCGGCCCTCGCGCTGGACCGTCCCGGGCACAGCTTCCGCATCCGGGAGGAGGCGACCGGGATGCGGCCGGACGGCTCCAGCTTTCCGGTCGAGATGAGCCTCGGCGGCGTGCGGCTCAGCGAGAACGAGTCACTGCTGGTGGCGGTGGTTCGTGACCTGACGGAGCGCCGGGACCAGGAGCGCCGCCGGGCGGAGGAGGATGCCCGCCACGCCGCCCTCTTTGCGCAGTCCCCGATTCCAATCGGCCTGGTCGCCCCCGACGGCCGCTTCCTGGAGGCCAACCCGGCGCTCTGCGCGTTCATCGCCCGTGACCATCCCTGGTTCCTGGAGCACACGGTGGAGGACGTGACCCACCCCCACGACCGCGAGGCGACCCGCCAGAACTACGCCGCCGTCGCCGCCGCCCAGGCCAGGCGGTTTTCGATGGAGAAGCGATACGTCACCGGCGACGGCTCGGTGAAGTGGGGCAGCCTCACCGTCGCCGGCGTCTTCCGGCCGGGCGGCGAGCTCGATTACTTCGTTTCGATGATCGAGGACATCACCCACCGCAAGGAGGGGGAGGAGCGGCTGGTGGACGCCCTTGACAGGCAGCGCCAGGCCTACGAGGAGCTGGACCGGATCAGCAAGGCCAAGAGCTATTTCGTTTCGCTGGTCGGCCACGAGTTCCGGACAGCTCTGACCGGTATCCAGGGTTTCAGCGAGCTGCTCGCGGAACAGGAATTCCGGCCCGACGAGGTGAAGGAGTACGCGCGCGAGATCCACACCGAAGGCCTGCGCCTGACCCGGATGATCTCGGAGATGCTCGACCTCGACCGCATGGAGTCGGGCCGGATGAAGCTCAACTACGGCCGGGTCGACCTCAACAAGGTCGTGATCGACGTCGCCGAACGCTGGCAGGCGACGACCGACGCGCACCAGCTCGTTCTGAAGCTGGCGGGCGGGATGGGATCCATTGACGGAGATGCCGACAAGCTCACACAGGTCGTGTCCAACCTGGTCAGCAACGCGATCAAATACTCGCCCCGAGGCGGCACGGTCACGCTCGCGACCGCCCGTCACGGCGCCGAGGTGGAGGTGATCGTCTCGGACACCGGGCTCGGGATCCCTCCCGAGGCCATGACCTCGATCTTCGAGCGCTACGCCCGCCACGAGGCCAAGGACCGGGAGCTGATCAAGGGCACCGGCCTCGGTCTGCCGCTGGTCCGGCAGATCGTCGAGATGCACCGAGGCCGCGTCTGGGTCGACAGCGAGATGGGCAAGGGCGCCAGCTTCCACGTCCTGATACCGGTGCGCAGGCCGCCCGACGCCGAGTCAGACGGTGGGCCGGTCGATCGATGAGCGCGCGCATCCTGGTCGCCGACGACGACCCCACGATCCGCCGGCTGATGGCTGTCTTTCTGAGGACCCTCGGCTACACGCCGACCGTGGTCTCGGACGGCCACGAGGCGCTGGCGGCGGCCCTTGCCGAGCCGCCCGATCTGGTCATCTCGGACATCCACATGCCCGAGCTGGGCGGCCTCGAGCTGACCCGCCGGATGCGCGGCGAGCGCGCGCTGGTTGGAGTTCCCATCCTGCTCTTCTCGGCCAGCATCGGCCAGGCGGATGAGGACCTCTGGCGGAGTGCCGGTGCCGACGGCTTTGTGGTCAAGCCGCCCACGCTGGCCGGTCTTCGGGAAACCCTGAGCCAGATGCTGGGCGCAGCCTAGGCACCGGCCGGCCGGTCACCAGCTGCCGCCGCCGCCACCACCGACCCCGCCGCCCGAAAAGCCCCCGCCGCCGAACCCGCTCGAGCCGCTGCCGGCCGGCACATATGCGATCGAGGCGCCGACCGTGTTCGAGAAGCCCTGGAGGTCGGCCGAGAAGAGCACCGGGTTGAGGTAGCCCGCGCCCGCGTACCAGCCCGCGGTGGCGGCCGCCATGTCGATGCCCTGAAAGGCGTGCGCCCAGCGGTCGACGCAGCCGAACACGATCGCGTAGGGGAGGCCGGCGGTGAAGATCCGCTCCTTCTCCGCAAACTGCTGCGTGTACCGCTCGGCGGTCTGCATGTACATCCTGAAGCCGAGGGTGTGCATGAGGAGGTCGTGGCCGGCCGGGGTTCGCTGCGGCATCCACCGGTGGAGCGCGACCAGCACGAGGCCGCCCAGCGCCAGGCCGGCGCCGGGCAGGCCCATGCCGGAAAGCTGGCCGAGGCCGATGGCCAGGACGATCCCGACCACGGTGAGAGCGATCCCGATCGCCAGCCAGCCTCCCTTGGCCCAGCGCGGGTCGTGGGTGAACCAGCCACGGCTCATCGCGTCCTTGTAGAGCTCGCCCTCGGCGTGGTCCAGATCGGGGCGGAAGGTTCCGCGCAGCTCCGAAAGGTTCACCTCGGGGTGACTGTCGAAGAGCCCGTGCCAGATCACCGATTCGAAGGGCTGGAGCCTGGACGGGTCGGCCGTCCCCTGCTTGAGCCGGTAGTCGCGGCGGGCATGGAGGAAGCCGCTCTCGTCGATCTCCTCGATACTCAAATAGCCGCGCGCGGCCAGGTCCACGATCGTGGCCGTGATGTCGCGGGTGCCCGCCCGCTCAGCGAGGATGAGTCCGAGCTGGGCCGGCCGGAGGCCCCGCGGTGGCTCGAATTCGGGGATCACCGTCTCCAGGGACCCGGCGATCTGCTGGTCGCGACCGTGAGACCACCACGCGAAGACGGCCAGTCCGACGCCGGCCAGCAGCAGCACCAGGAAGAGGCCGAGGTCGAGCGGGTTGGGATCGAACATCTCGCCCAGGGTCCGCGGCCGGCGCTGGAGGATCGGCCGGGGGTCGGGCACCGCGCCTTTGGCCAGGGAGGCGACCAGCGTCAGGCCCTGGCCCGCGGCCAGCTGACCGCTCGCCGAGAAGCTGGCCTGGGTGCCGGCGACGCGGGATTGGCAGGGCTGGTTGCTGCCTGCGTAGCCCTGGAAACAGGCGACCTGGCCCAGAGCGCCGGCGGGCGTGTTGACAAGGGCCTGGGCCTCGCCGATGGGCACGCCCCAGCCGTTGCCGGTGGCGTTCCAATACAGCTCGTCGTGGTCGGGAAAGCCGTTGAGCGCGCCGCGCACCAGGTAGTGGATTGCATAGACGACCCGGCCGCTGACCGTGCTGGCGGAGTCTCCGACCTTGATCCGGTAGACGTCGCCGCCCGAGGTGGTGAACGGCCAGCGCTGCCCGGCGCCGTTGTCCACCGTCACGCCGGAGATGTCGAGCACCCGGTCGTACTGGTCGTTGTAGTGGTAGCGCAGCGGGATGTCCCGGTAGATCCCGTGCCGGGCCGCGTCGAACCTGGCCACGATGTTCTCGGAGACGGCCAGCGCGCCGTCGCTCCGGATGGTCAGGGTCGAGCCGAAGGACGAGATCACCCACCCCGAGTCGGCTGCCGCCGGCACCGCCTGTGCCGAGCACACGAGCAGGGCCGCCAGCGCACCCACCAGGGAGCGCAACAACGCCCGAAAGAGCAGGGGGCGGGCCGGTGCTCCTCCCAGGCGTCTCATCGCGGCCTATATGGTGACCGGGTGCCTGACGCCGCGGCCAGCTTTCGCCTGCACCGTCCGCTGGACCTGGTCCGGACGCTCTTCCCGGTGCGCCGCGGCCACCTCGACCCGTCCTTCCGCCTGGCCTCGTACGAAGCCTGGCGGGCCACGCGGACACCGGAGGGTCCTGGAACCGAGCACCTGGTCCTTGACCAGGGCGGCCGGCACCTCTCGATCGAGGCCTGGGGAGCCGGCGCCGGCTGGCTCGTCGAGCACGCCCTGGAGCTCGTCGGCGAGGCCGACGACCTGGCCGGATTCGTGCCCGGGCGGCACCCGCTGGTGAGCCAGCTGCACCGGCGCCATCCCGGGCTGCGGATTCCTCGAACGCGCGCCGTGATGGAGGCGCTGACCGCCTCCATCTTCGAGCAGAAGGTTCCCGGGCAGGAGGCCCGCATCGCCTTCTCCCGGCTGATCAGAAGGCTGGGCGAGGCGGCGCCGGGACCGCTTCCCGGCCTCTTCCTGCCTCCAACACCGGGCCGGCTGGCCTCGACGCCCTACGAAAGCTTCCACGCTCTGGGGGTGGATCGCCGGCGCGCCGAGGCGGTCAGGCGCGCCGCCTCCTACGCGCCCCGGCTCGAGGAGGCGGTGCAACCCGGACTGTTGAGCGAAAGGGTGCAGGCGCTCCCGGGAATCGGCCCCTGGACGGCCGCCGAGGTCGCCCTGGTCGCGCTCGGCGACGCCGACGCCGTCCCCGTCGGCGACTATCACCTGCCGAGCCTGGTCGTCCACGCCCTGGCGCCCGGGCGGGCGGCCGCCGCCGGCGATGCCCTCATGCTGGAGCTGCTCGAGCCCTTTCGCCCGCATCGCGGCCGGGTGGTCCGGCTGCTCTACTCGGCCGGTCTGGGGCCGGCCCGGCGCGGTCCTCGAATGCCCCTCAACCCCCAGCTCGGATTTGGCGTCTCCCCGCCCCGCGTACACTCGAATCAACCAATCCGCAGGAGTTAGAGCATGCCCGAGCCCGTCATCGTCGCCTACGGCCGCTCCCCGATCGGCCGGGCGTTCAAGGGTCACCTCATCGATGTGCGTCCGGACGACCTGGGCGCCTACGTCACCCGCCAGGTGCTGGAGAAGGTGCCCCAGCTCGAGCCTCAGATGATCGACGACCTGATGTGCGGGTGCGGTTTGCCCGGCGGCGAGCAGGGCTTCAACCTGGGCCGGGTGATCAGCGTCCTGGCGCGGCTCGACACGCCGGGCTGCACGATCACCCGCTACTGCTCGTCGAGCCTCCAGACCACGCGAATGGCCGCCCACGCGATCCGTGCCGGCGAGGGCGATGTCTTTCTCAGCGTCGGCGTCGAGTGCGTGTCCCGCTTCGGGAACGGGTCGTCGGATCCCCCCGACGCTCAGAACCCGAGGCTCAAGCCCGGCAACTCGGAGGAGTACCCGGACGTCTACATCGCGATGGGCGAGACGGCGGAGAACGTCGCCGAACGCGAGCGGGTGAGCCGCGACGACATGGACCGCTTCGCCAAGCAGAGCCAGGACGCCGCCGTCGAGGCGCGCGACAACGGGTTCTTCGACCGCGAGGTGATCCCCGTCCCCCTGCCCAACGGGGAGACCTTCGGCAAGGACGACGGCCCGCGCCCGGGCACCACCCTCGAGAAGCTGGCGACCCTGGAGCCGGTCTTCCGGGAGGGCGGCAAGGTCACCGCCGGCAACGCCTGTCCGCTCAACGACGGCGCGGCGGCGGTGGTCGTGATGTCGGACACCAGGGCCCGGGAACTCGGGATCAAGCCGCTGGCGCGGGTCGTCGCCACCGGCCTTTCTTCGCTGGAGCCTGAGTTCATGGGGCTGGGCCCGATCGAGGCCTCCAAGCAGGCCCTGAAGCGGGCCGGCATGAGCATCGACGACGTGGACATCGTGGAGATCAACGAGGCCTTCGCGGCGCAGGTCATCCCGAGCGCCATCGGCATCGGGATCGACCCCTTCGATCGCAGCCGCTTGAATCCCCATGGCGGCGCCATCGCGCTCGGGCACCCCTTCGGCATGACCGGCGCCCGCATCCTGTGCACGCTCCTGAACGGCCTCGAATCCTCGGATAAGACGGTCGGCCTGGAGACCATGTGCGTGGGCGGCGGTCAGGGGATGGCCATGATCGTGGAACGCCTGAACTAGCCGGAAGCCCGCCGGGTCAGCCGGCCAGGGGAAGCCTGAGCGAGAAGGTGCTCCCAAGCCCGAGCTCCGACTCGACTGTGACGTCGCCCCCATGGAGCCGGGCAAGCTCGCGCGAGAGATAGAGGCCGAGCCCGGTGCCGCCGATGTGTTCGGTCTCCCGGGTGACCAGACGGCCGAAGCGGGTGAACAGCTTGTCCATCATCTCGGTCGGGATGCCGATGCCCCGGTCGCTGACCGAGATCACTCCGTAGGCGCCGTTGCGGCGCACCCGGCACAGCACCTGACCGCCCGCAGGCGAGTACTTGATGGCGTTGGAGAGCAGGTTGCCCAGGATGGTCCCGACCCGGTCCGGGTCGACGGTCGCCCGCACCTCCTCGAGAGGCTGTTCGACGACCAGCTCGTGGGTGCGGCTGGCCAGCGGGCGGATCATCTGGACGGCTCGCTCGACGAGTTCGCGAAGGTCCGCGTCGACGGGATGCAGCTCGAGCCGGCCTTCCTCGAGGCGCGCCGCCTCGATCATCTGCTCGACCAGGGCGTTCATCTCCTCGGCCTTCTGCTCCATCACCGGCAGCGCGGCCTCGATCTGAGGGTTGAACTCGCCGAGCGACCCGGTCGAGATCATGGACAGGTATCCGCGGAGAAGGGTGATCGGCCCCCTCAGCTCATGCGAGGCCAGGTTCAGGAACTCGCTCTTGGCGCGCTCGAGCGCGGCCAGGCGCTCGGTCAGCACCGTGCGGTCGAGGCCGGCGCTGATCGAGGTGGCGAAGCCGCGCAGCCGCTCCAGCTCGTCGGCGCCGAAGTAGGGGGTGAAGGGACCCGAGGTCACGATCAGCGCGCCGGTGCCGTTGGATAGGGTCAGAGGCACGATGACCGCGCTCGCCGCCTCCCGGTCGCGTTGCCGGATCGGCACGATCGACGGTGGATCATCGGAACTCAGATCGCGCAGCAGGCTCTCGACCCGTTCGGTGCTGATGCCCCGGGCCGCCAGCGCATGACCCTCGCCGTCCACGATCAGGGCCCCGTCGCCACCGACCAGCCGCATGGCCCCCTCCAGTGCCCGCTCCGCGAGCACCTTCCGGCTCGGGCTGAAGAGCAGCAGCTGGCGCATGCCGGCGCGCAGCGCCTCCTCCTCCGGCCCGCGCCAGACCGCCCGCAGCCAGCGCGGCGGCGCAAAGCTGAAGTAGATGAGGGGGATGGTGGCCAGGGCGACCAGCTGGGTGCCGACCTGGAACTCGACCCGCCGGGCGATCGTGGGCGCGAGCACGTTGGCCAGGACCACCACCGCCAGCGCCGCAAAGGCGGTGGCGAGGGAGAGCAGCCGCGAGCGCTGCACGGCGGGCACGGTCATGGAGGCCATGGCGAACCTGACGAGCGGGTCGGCCAGGCAGGCGACCCAGGCCAGGACGAGCACCACGGTGACCGCCGCCTGGAGCGGCGTCGGCTGCGCCGTGTCGCCGACCCGGGCGGCGATGGCGAGCAGGCAGATCACCGCCGCCCCCACCGCCACCGCCAGCTGGACCCGCTCGGAGAGCGGGATGAACGCGCCCCGGAACCGGAGCATCGCGTATCCCGACACCATCAAGGCGACCACGGAGACATCGGCCACGAGTGGGCGGAGTCCGTCCGCGAGCGGAGACACCCTGCCGAGGATCGACGTCACCGCGAGGCTGCCGATGACGAGGGCCAGCCAGCCCGACGCCGCGCGCCGGTCGCGCAGCCACCTGGCGCCCGCCGCCACGCCCACCAGGACGAACAGGAGGCTTCCCACCAGTTGGAGCAGTGACAGGAAACTGCTCACCTATTCATCCACTCTCAGGCCCCTATTGAAACAGCCGAAGTGCGGTCGCGCGACCCTCAGGCGCCCAGCCGATCCAGCTCCTCTTCGACCAGGTCGACCAGCGGTGCCATGCCGCCGGCATCGAAGACGAGGCGGGCGCCGGCGGCGGCGAAGAGCTCCGGCAGGGGCCGAGAGCCGCCCAGGGCGAGGGCGCGGCGGTAACTGGCGACGGCCCCGGCCTGGTCCGAGAGCGCGTTTCGCCAGACCTGGAGGGCGCCCATCTGGGCGATCCCGTACTCGATGTAGTACAGGGGATAGTTGAAGAAGTGGACCTGCTCGTACCAGCGGGCGATCCGCTCCGGCTCGCAGCCGGTCCAGTCGACGCCGCGCTGGAACCGGTCCCGCAGCTCCAGCCACCGGCGATCGCGCGCGTCGCGGTCGCCCCCCTGGCCGGAGGTGTAGATCCAGTGCTGGAAGGCGTCGACGCAGGCGATGTGCGCGACGCCGGTCAGCAGCTCCTCGAGATGGGCGGTGCGTGCCCGGCGCTCCTGCTCGGCGTCGTAGAAGGCGCCCCTGAGGAAGGGAGCGGCCAGCAGCTCCATCGACATCGACGCCACCTCGGCCATCTCGGAGCCGGGGAAACGCTGGAATACGAGGGGCAGCCGCGCGATCGCCTCCAGGCCGTGAAAGGCGTGGCCGGCCTCGTGAAGCAGCGTGTCGACGTCGTTCTGGATCCCCGACGAGTTCATGAAGATGAACGGCAGGCGCTTGAAAGGGAAGGTCGCGCAGTAGCCCCCGGGCGCCTTGCCCGGACGGCTCATGAGGTCGAGCATGCCGTTCTCGACCATGCGGTCGAAATATCCGCCGAGCTCGGGGTCGAGCCGGTCGAAGACGTCACGCGCCGTGGCCACCAGCTCCTCCTGGGTCGAGAAGGGCCGCAGCGGTGGGCGGCCCAGCGGGTCGGGCGACGCCAGGTGGCCGTCGATCGCATCCCACGGGCGCACGGCCGTGCGCTCGAGCCCCATCATCCCGGCGTGGCGGGCGTAGATGCGCTCCACGGCCGGCACCACCGTCTCCTCGACCGCCTCGTGGAAGCGCTCGCAGTCGGCGGTCGAGTAATCGAAGCGGTTCTTCTGCTGGTGCGCGAAGTCGCGGTAGCTGTCGAACCCGGCATTGCGTGCAACCTGCTGCCGCAGCTCGTACATCCGGTCGAAGACGTCCGCCAGCTCGTCGCGGGCAAGAACGTAGGGCTTGAAGAAGGCGTGGAAGGCACGTTCGCGCACGTCCCGGTCGCCGGAGGCGGCAAACGGCTTGACCTGGGACGGCGCCAGCCGCTCGCCCTCCCAGTCGACCGTCATTCCCCCGGTGATCTTGCTGTAGCGCGAGCCCAGGCGCTCGAGCTCGGCGTTGAGGGGGACGCTCTCCTCTCGGAAGAGCTCGATGCCGTTGCGCCAGCGCCGGATCGTGGTCTCCAGGTCGGGCCGGGTGTAGCCGGACTCGACCACCCGCCGCGCGAGACGCACCCGCCATTCCTCCAGCTGTGGCGAGATCTCGCTTGAGAAGCGCAGCGCGGCGCGCTCTTTCTCCTCATCTGCGGTGTCGCAGTCGTAGGCGATCTCGGCCGCGTAGTGCGCGTCGGTGATGAGCGACTCCAGGGTCGACCAGTCCTCGAGCAGCCTGGAGACATCCTCGAGCGGACGCTCGGCGAGCTCGCGATAGTAGGGGACGAGGTCCTCCAGCGTGGCCTCGCGAAAGGCTTCCGGAGATGCCGGCAGAGGCCGCGTCACTCGGGCACCGGCGCCGGGAACCCGGGCGCTGGGGGGCCCTCGGGCGGGCCGGCGGCCCGCTCCGACCCCTCGATCTGGATCCAGTGGACGGCGGCGCCGATGGCGGCGCCGGCCAGCGGACCGGCCAGGTAGAGCCACAGGTCCGACCAGCCGCCGCCGGCCCAGATCGCGGAGGCGAGCGTGGCGCCGAAGCCGACGGCGGGATTGAAGGCGCCGCCGGAGATCGGCCCAACCGCAAAGGCGCCACCGGCGACGATGAAGCCGATGGCCAGGCCGTAGAAGGAGTTGCCCTGCGTGGCCCGCGTGACGGCGACGTTGAGGACGACCAGCACCAGGCCCGCCGTGATCGCGATCTCGACGGCCAGGGCCGAGATCGACAGCGTGTGGGGGCCGGGATGGATGCCCGGCGTCCGCCCCGAGACCAGGTACCCGAAGGCGAAGGCGAGCACGGCGCCGGCCAGCTGGGCCACCCAGTAGGTGAAGAGCTGCGGCGCAGAGATCTTGCGCCGGAGGAAGAGACCGAAGGAGACCGCCGGGTTGTAATGGGCGCCCGAGATGTGGCCGCCCATGTAAACCAGCGCCACGAGGGCGGCGCCGATGGCGAGGGGCGCCAGCGGCCCCGCTCCGCCGGAGAGCGCGATCACCGTGAGGAAGAGGAAGGTTCCGACCAGCTCGGTCAGGAGCTTTGCCGTCAAGGCCATGCCGAAGATCGTAGGCAGCCGGGGGGGCGCGGCGTCCGGCGGCGGCCCGGCCAGGCGGCTCAACTAGGCGGCTCGGCTAGGCGGCTCGGCGCCGTTCGCGTTTGAGCCGCTGCTGAAGGAGGGCGAGCACGGCCGCCTCCTGTGGCGAGAGCGAGCCCACGGCTTCCTTGATCGCCGACTCCGCCCGCTGCTGGAGGGCCTCGGCCATGGTTCCGTCCATGTAGGCGTCGACCACGGCCGGGTGCACGTAGCACCTGCGGCAGACGTCTCGGGTGTTGCCCAGCTGGCGGGCGACCGACTCGATGGCGGCGAGCACGTTCCGCTTCGCCTGAGCCTGGGAGTCGAACTGCTCGACCTCCTCCAGAGCCTGGGCGGCGAGCAGGGTGCCGGCCCAGGTCCGGAAGTCCTTGGCCGTGAAGTCGGCGCCCGTCGTCTGGCGCAGGTACTCGTTGACGTCGTCGGAGGTGACCCTCCGCCGCTCTCCGTCCTCGAGGTATTGAAAGAGCTCCTGGCCGGGCAGGTCCTGGCACTGCTTGATCACGCGGGCTATGCCCCGGTCGGTGATCGCGACCTCGTGCTCCTTGCCGCTCTTGCCCCGAAAGTAGAAGCGGACCCGGCCGCCGTTGCCGCCGACCTTGACGTGACGGTCGCGAAGGGTGGTCAGGCCGAAGGATCGGTTCTTCAGCGCGTACTCCTCGTTCCCGACCCGGATCATGGTGGTCTCGAGCAGCCGGACCACGGTGGCCAGGACCTTCTCGCGGGGCAGGCCGCGGCGGCGAATGTCCCGGTTCACGCGGCGCCGTATGCGCGGCAGGGCTCGCGCGAAGTCGACCATGCGCTCGTACTTGTTCTCGTCCCGCACCCTGCGCCACCGCTCGTGGTAGCGGTACTGCTTGCGGCCGCGCGCATCGCGGCCTGTGGCCTGGATGTGCCCCCTGGGGTCGGTGCAGATCCAGACGTCCGTCCAGGCCGGCGGAATCGCCAGCCGTTTGATCCGGTCCAGCGTCTCCGGGTCCTTCACCGGGTCTCCCACCGGGTCCCGGTAGGCGAAACCGCGGCCGGCACGCCGGCGGCGGATGCCGGGCTGGAGGTCGGTCACGTAGCGGAGGCCGGCTTCGCGAGCGGTATCGGTGCCTGGAATCATGGCGACAGTATTAATCTACCTAAATCTGACATTCTTGCTAGCATGTTTGCGCTCCACTTACCATGCCCGTGTGTCGCCTGAAGCCGTGGTCGAGCGCAGGCTCCGCGGCGTCACATTCGACTTCTGGAACACGCTGTTCGTGCCCGAGAGCAGCCTCGGACGGCGGATCGACGCGGCCGTCCGGGCGGTTGCCGAGCTCGGCGGGGGGCACGGGGCCGAAGCCATCCGCGAGGCGCTGGGCGCGGCCGGCCAGATCCACACCGAGGCCTGGCGACGGGGCGAGCAGTATGGCGCTCCCTTCCTGGTCGCCGAACTCGACCGCCGGCTCGGGCTCGGACTCGACCCGACCGGCCGCGAGCGTCTCCAGGAGGTGATCGAGGATCCAGGCCCGCGGTCCGCCCGCCGTCCGGTCGAGGGCGCGGCCGAGGTCCTCGCGGACCTGCACACAGCTGGCTTGCGGCTCGGCGTGGTCAGCGACACGGGCTGGTCGCCGGGCCGCGTGCTCCGCCGGCACCTCGAGGAGGCCGGCCTGCTCCGGCACTTCGAACCGGGAGCGCTCGCCTTCTCGAACGAGGTCGGGGTGCCCAAGCCCGATCGCCGCATGTTCGAGACGGCCCTCCAGGCAATGCGCGTGGAACCGGCGGAGGCGGCCCATGTCGGTGACCTCAGGTTCACCGATGTCGCCGGCGCGCGGGCGATGGGGATGCTCGCCATCCGCTTCTCCGGCGTCGCCGACGACACCGACGAGGGCCCGGAGGGAGACTTCGTCGTCGCCTCCTACCGAGAGCTCGCCGATCTGCTGTCAACCTGCGCCCGCTGACGCCGACCGGGCGCGTTGAGGGCGGCGTTCAAGCCAGCCGCCGACAGGGCCATGCCAGAGCCTTATCCTTCCAAACCTGAATCACCTTTCAGGAGGAAGTTGTGGCTCGGCCGGAGCAGGCGACGCGCGACCCCATCCCTCCTCCGCGGACCAACCGCGGCTGGCGGACGCGCCAGAAGGTGCTTGACGCGGCCGAGGAGGTCTTCGGCCGGGACGGTTTTCACCGCGCCTCCGTCGTCGACATCACGCGCACCGCGGGCGTCGGCCAGGGAACCTTCTACCTCTACTTTCCGAGCAAGGAGGCGCTCTTCGTCGAGCTCGTGCGACAGATGGGCCACGAGATGCGCCGCCGGCTGGCGGAGTCGACCGCGGGTCTGCCGACGCGGGCCGCCGCCGAGCGCGAGGGCCTGCGGGCATTCTTCGAGTTCGTTGCCCAGCACCCGGCGATGTACCGGATCGTCCGGGAGTGCGAGTTCGTCGACGGCGAGGAGTTCCGCAACTGGTACGAGGAGCTTGCCGAGGGGTACATCCGCGGGATCTCCCGGGCCATGGAGAGCCAGGAGTTCCGCCGGCTCGACCCCGAAGTGGTCGCCTACTGCCTGATGGGCATGGGCGACTTCCTGGGCATGAAGCTCATCCGCTGGGAAGGCCGCCGCCGGGTGCCGGCACGCGTGCTCGACGCGGTCATGGAGCTGGCGCTGCAGGGCCTGCTCAGCTCCCCGCCGGCGTCTTGACAGCGGGCTGCCGCACGCCCATACTCGGCCAAAACCTGAATCAGCTGTCAGGTTGTGGATAGCCAGGCAGGTCTCAGGGCAAAGTCTCAGGGCAAGTCTTCAGGGGGAGTGTGTCAATGCGCTTCGGTTCCATGTCCCGGCCGTTGATCGCGGCTCTAACTGCGGGCCTTCTCGCCGTCGCCTGCGGCGGGACCTCGTCGTCGGGTGACAACTCGAGCTCACAGGTCAAGGACACCGTCCAGGTCGGACTCGTCTACTCCAAGTCCGGCCTGCTCGCTAGCTACGGCCAGCAGTACATCCAGGGCTTCAAGCTCGGCCTCCAGTACGCCACCAAGGGCACCAACGTGGTCAACGGCCACAAGATCACCTACACCGAGGTCGACGACGCCGGTGACCCGGCCAAGGCCGTCTCGGCGGCCAAGGACCTGATCGGTCAGGGCGTCAAGATCATCGCCGGCTCGACCGCCTCGGGCGTGGCGCTTCAGGTGGCGCCGATCGCCGAGCAGAACAAGGTGCTCTTCATCTCCGGGGCGGCCGCCAGCGACGCCATCACCGGGGTCAACCACTACACCTTCCGCTCCGGCCGGCAGTCGCAGCAGGACGTCCTCGCCATCAAGGGCACGCTCAGCGGCAGCCTCTCCGGCAAGCACATTCTCGTCTTCGCCCAGGACACCGCCTTCGGCCAGGGCAACGTGGCCGCGGTGAAGGCCCTGGTCGGCGACCCCAACGGCGCCACCGTCGACAAGATCCTGGTCCCCGCCGCCGCCAACGACTTCACCGGCTTTGCCAAGCAGGCAAAGGACGCCAAGCCGGACCTGGTCTTCATCGCCTGGGCCGGCAACACCGCGCAGGCCATGTACCAGTCGCTCCAGCAGCAGGGCGTGCTCACCTCGACCACCGTGGTCACCGGCCTCGACCAGCGCTCGACCTACCCGGCGTTCGGCCCGCTCATCGGCACCGCCACCATGCTGTCGCACTACGTCTACCAGGCGCCCAAGAACCCGGTCAACGACTACCTGGTGACCGAGATGAAGAAGCAGGGCGGCGTGCCCGACATCTTCACGCCCGACGGTTTCGTCACCGCCCAGCTGGTGGTGCACGCGATCGACAAGGCCAACGGGACCGACACCGAGAAGATGATCTCGGCGCTCGAGGGCTACAGCTTCGCCGCGCCCAAGGGCCAGCAGCAGGTCCGCAAAGAAGACCACGCGATGCTGCAGCCGATGTTCATCGTCAAGCTCGAGGGCTCCGGCAGCAGCATCGAGCCGACGGTGCTGAAGACCGTCAGCCTGAGCGACGCGACGCCGCCGGTGGCCAAGAAATAGCCGCCGTCTGATTCCGTGTCCGCCGGTTCGCAGGCTGCCATGAGTGCGCTCTCCGTGCACGACCTGGGACTGCGAATCGGCGGCGCGGTGATCCTCGAGGGCGTCGACCTCGAGGTCCGGCGGGGAGAGTTCCTGACCGTCATCGGCCCCAACGGGGCCGGCAAGACCTCCCTCTTCAACCTCCTGAGCGGGTTGCTGCGGCCGACCACCGGGCGGATCGAGCTCCTCGGCCGCGACGTGACCGCCCTCCCGCCCCACGCTCGCGCCCGGGCCGGCCTCGGCCGCACCTTCCAGTCGTCGACCGTGCTGCTCGGCCTGCCCGTCCTGGAGAACGTGCGGCTTGCGGTCCAGGCCAGGCGGGGGGGCAGCTTTGCACCCTGGCGGCGCGCCGCCGCCGACCGCTCGGCGGTGGAGCGGGCGCTCGAGGTCCTGGAGACGGTGGGCCTGGTCGAGCGGTCGGCGCTTCCCGCCGGCCTGCTTCCGCATGGCGACAAGCGCAAGCTGGAGCTGGCGATCCTGCTCGCCGGCGAGTTCGAGCTGCTGCTGCTCGACGAGCCGACGGCGGGCGTGGCGGTCGAGGACGTGCCCGAGATGATGCGGGTGGTTCGCGGCCTGCACCGCGACCAGTCGAAGACGGTCGTGATGGTCGAGCACCGAATGGAGGTCGTGGTCGGGCTCTCGGACCGGATCGCGGTCATGCACCACGGCCGGCTGCTCGCCGTGGACGCGCCGGACAGGGTCATGGCCGACGAGCGGGTGCAGCAGGCCTACCTGGGCGAGCCGCTGTGAGCGCGCTGCTCGCGGTCTCCGACCTCCATGTCCGCTTTGGCGAGTCGCACGTCCTCCAAGGCATCGACCTCGAGGTGCCCGAGGGCGGCGTCACGGCGCTGCTTGGCCGCAACGGCGCCGGCAAGACCACCACGCTGAAGGCGATCCTCGGCCTGGTCGCGCGGGCGGGCTCGATCGAGCTGGGCGGCCAGGACATCGCGCGCATGTCCACGCACCAGATCGTCCGCCTGGGCGTCGGCTACGTGCCCGAGGACCGCGAGGTCTTCGGCGAGCTGAGCGTCGGCGAGAACCTGCGCCTCGCCGAGCGGGATGACCGGCCCGACTACGACACGGTCCACGACCTCTTCCCCGAGCTTCGCAGCCGGGCCGCTCAGCGGGCGGGCACGCTGTCCGGCGGCCAGCAGCAGATGGTCGCGCTGGCCCGGGCGTTGCTCAACCGCAACCGCCTGCTGCTGGTGGACGAGCCCACCAAGGGCCTGGCGCCGGCGGTGGTCGGCAACGTGGTCGGCGCGCTCGAACGCGCGGCCGCCGGGACGACCATGCTGCTGGTCGAGCAGAACGTGGCCGTTGCCCGCCGGCTGGCCCGGCGGGCGATCGTGCTCGACCAGGGGCGGGTGGCCTTCAGCGGCCCGATCGGCGATCTCCTCGAGGAGCCGCAGCTGGCCCGCCGGTACCTGGGGGTCCACGGCTGAGTTGAGATCCTGCTCGAGGCGCGGCCGCAGCGAGGCGTCACCGGAGCGCGTGCGAGCCGCAGGCATGCGGAGGCTCCGGCCGTGAGCACCGTGGTCCTTCTGCTGGTCACGGGGCTCGGCCTGGGCGCCCTCTACTTCCTCATCGCCTCGGGCCTCTCGCTCACCTATGGCCTGATGCGCGTCCTCAACTTCGCCCACGGCGTGTTCCTGACCGTCGGCGCCTACACCGCCTGGCTGATCGCGGCCCACTACCACGGCAACGAATGGGCCCGGTTTGCGCTCGCGATCCTGGGTTCGCTGGCCGTCGGAGCGGTCGTGGCGGCGGCGGTCGAGCTGGCCCTGATCCGTCCGCTCTACCAGCGGCACATCGAGCAGGTCCTGGTCACCGTCGGGCTGGCGCTGGCCATGACCGCCCTCACCCAGGGCACGTTCGGACCCGATCCCAAGCCCTACCCGTCGCCGGGCTGGCTGGGTGCGGTGACGCTCGTGGCCGATGCCGCCATCCCCAACAGCCGGATCGCCGCCATCCTCGCCGCCCTGCTCGTGCTCGGCGGGCTGGCCGGCTTCCTGCGCTACACGCGCTGGGGGACCATCGTGCGGGCCGGGGTCGAAAACCGGCAGATGGTGAGCGCGCTCGGTATCGACGTCCAGCGCGCCTTCACCCTGGTCTTCGCGCTCGGCGGCCTGGCCGCCGCGCTGGGCGGCGCCCTCGGGGCCACCTACTTTGGAAACATCGACCCCGGCCGCGGCACGGCGACCCTGATCTTCGCCTTCATCGTGGTCGTGATCGGCGGTCTCGGCTCGGTCACCGGCTCGGCGCTGGCGGCGGCGCTGGTCGGCCTCCTCCAGCAGTTCGCCAATTACTACGGCAGCGTCTGGTGGGGGTTCTCGGCGGGTGGCGACCTCGCCGTGGTGCTGCTGCTGGCGCTGGTCTTGCTGGTCCGGCCCCAGGGCCTGGCCGGGACCAGCTCGGCATGAGCGCCGCCGCCCCGACGGCACGGGCGGCCTCGCGCCGCCTGGCGCTGGCCCGCCGGCCGGCGCCGGTCCTCCTGGGCCTGGCGGTCATCCTGGCGGTCGCGATCCCCTTCCTGGATGTGGAGACGCCGCTCTTTGCACGGTCGCTGGCCCGCCCGGGCACGCTCCAGCTGCTCGGCATCTGCCTCACGTTCGGCGCCGTCGCGCTGAGCTACGACCTCCTCTTCGGCTTCACCGGGCTGCTCTCCTTCGGGCACGCCCTCTACTTCGCGATCGGCGTCTACCTGACCGACATCGCCATCACGCGCTGGCACTGGGGCCTGGGCCCGGCCGTGCTCCTGACGCTGGTTTGCGCCCTGGTGGTGGCGCTCGTCGTCGGTTCCGTCTCGCTCCGGGTGAGCGGCATCGCCTTCGCCATGGTCACCCTTGCCTTCGCGCAGGCGGGCTCGATCCTGGCGCACAAGAACCCGGGCGGGCTCACCGGCGGCGAGGAGGGCCTCGGCCTCGACGCCTCCCGCCTCCCCGACCTGCTGATCGGCGTCGTCAACACGAGGAACCTCTACTGGCTTGCGCTTGCCTATCTCCTGCTCACCGCGCTGGTCAGCTGGTGGCTGGTCAACTCCCGGCCGGGGAGGGTCTGGCAGGCGATCCGCGAGAACGAGCGGCGGGTCGAGGTGATGGGGCTGCGACCCTTCGGCTACAAGCTGATCGCCTTCGCCACGGGCAGCGTCCTGGCCGCGCTGGGCGGCGTGGTCTACCTGCTCCTGGTCGGCGGGGCGACCCCCGGGGTGACCACCGGCGACCTCTCCCTGGCCCTGCTCATCATGGTCGTGCTGGGGGGTGCGGGCACGCTCTGGGGTGCGGTCGCGGGCGGGATTCTCTACGAGTACCTGGACCAGCGGCTCGTCGACCTCTCCAGCTCGGGCGCGATCGCCTCGCTGCCGCCGGTCCTGCGCGTCCCGCTTGGCGAGCCGCTCTTCATCCTCGGCGCCCTCTTCGTGCTCCTCGTCTTCTTCTTCCCGGGCGGGATCGCGGGCGCCTTCCGGCGCGTTCGCCTGCCGCGGAGGTCGGTCGCTTGATCGGCGTGGCCGGGGTCGGAACCTACCTGCCCGAGGGCAGGCGCACGGCCGACGAGATCGGCGCGCGGACCGGGATCCCGGCAGCGGTCATCCGGGAGAAGTTCGGGATCGAGTTCGTGAGGGTCGCCTCGCGCGAGGAGACCGCCTCCGAAATGGCGACCGCCGCGGCCCGGCGAGCCCTGGGGGACTTGCCGCCCGGCGACCTGGACCTCGTCGTCTACTGCGGCAGCGAGCACAAGGACCACACCGTGTGGTCGGCGGCCACCGACATCGCGCGCAAGCTGGGCGCGCTGGATGCCGCCGCCTTCGAGGTGCACGCCCTCTGCGCGGGGCTGCCGATCGCGATCAAGACGGTGCGCGCGATGATGGCCGAGGACGCCTCCCTGGGCAGCGCGCTGATCGTCGGCGGGGGCCGCGAGAACGACCTCGTCGACTACGGCAACCGGCGCGGCCGCTTTCTCAGCAACTTCGGCGCCGGGATGGGAGCGCTCGTCCTGCGCCGCGGCCACCCCAACCCGGTGCTGGGCGCCGCCTTTATGTCCGACCCCCGCTGCTCGCGCGATGTGGTCACCATCGACGGGATGCTGGACGTGCCTGATCCCGAGGGAATGAAGGAGCGGCTGGACGCCGTCTCGCTGCCCAACTTCATCGAGGTGAGCCGCCGGGCCATGGCTCAGGCCGGGTTCGACCATCTCGACTTCGTCGCCCTGACGCACATGAAGCGCTCGATGCACGAGGCGGTGCTGGCTGGACTCGGCCTGGACCCGGCCGAGAGCGTCTACCTCGAGGACGCCGGCCACATGCAGTCGGCCGACCAGGCGCTGGCCCTGCAGCGCGGGCTGGAGCGCGGCCTCTTGCGTGCCGGCAGCAACGTGCTGCTCCTGGCCGCCGGCACCGGCTACACCTGGTCGGCCGCGGCCATCCGCTGGCAGCAGTGAGGGCCCAGGACTGGGTGGCGCGTCATGCCTGGCGGACGCCGGGCAAGGTCGCCGCGGTCGATGTCCACACCGGCCGCCGCTTCACCTATGCCGAGTTCGACACCCGGATCGGGCAGCTGGCCGCGCATCTGCGGCGCCGCGGGGTGGGGCGGGGCGACCGGGTGGCGGTGCTCTCGCAGAACTCCACGAGCGTCTTCGAGATCCAGTTCGCGTGCGCGCGCCTGGGCGCCATCATGGTGCCGCTCAACTGGCGGCTGGCCCTGCCAGAGCTCGAGTTCATTGCCGATGACGCCCGGCCGAACCTGCTCTTTGCCGGCCCCGAGCAGGCGGACGCCGCCGGCTCGCTCGGCGTGCCCGTACTCGACCTCGAGGAGGGCCGGGAGGGGCGGCCGTTGCCGGCCGAAGAGGCGGTCGAGGCGAGCCTGGATGACGTGGTCACGATCCTCTACACGGCGGGTACGACCGGCCGGCCCAAGGGCGCACTGATCACCCACCGCATGAATCTCTTCAACGCGGTCAACATCGGCATGACCACGCGGCTGACCTGCGAATCGACGCACCTCACGATCCTGCCCACCTTCCACACCGGCGGCCTCAACCTGCTCGCCAATCCCTGCTTCCACCTCGGAGCCACGACGGTCGTGCAGCGCGCCTTCGATGCGGGCGAGACGCTGCGCCTGCTCTCCGATCCGGCGGCCGGCGTGACGCACTTCTTCGGAGTGCCCGCCAGCTACCTCTTCATGAGCCAGCATCCCGGCTTCGCGGCGGCCGACCTCTCGCGGCTGGTCTACGCCGGAGTCGGCGGCGCGCCCGCGCCGCTGGCGCTGCTCGAGACCTGGAAGCAGAAGGGCTGCGCCCTGACGCAGGGGTGGGGGATGACCGAGACCGGTCCCTCGGGGCTCGTGCTGGGGGCCGACATGATCATCGAGAAGCAGGGCTCGTGCGGGCTGCCGGTGATGCACATCGAGGCGGTGATCGCCGATCAGGAGGGTACGCCGCTACCGCGCGGCGAGACCGGCGAGCTGCTGGTCCGAGGTCCCAGCATCAGCCCCGGATACTGGAACCGGCCGGAGGCGACCGAGGCGGCATGGCAGGGCGGCTGGTTCCACACCGGTGACGCCGCCCGGCAGGACGCCGACGGCTACTTCTACATCGTCGACCGCTGGAAGGACATGTACATCTCGGGCGGCGAGAACGTCTACCCGGCCGAGGTCGAGAACGCGATCTACGAGCTGCCGGCGGTGGCGGAGGCAGCGGTGATCGGCGTGCCCGACGAGCGCTGGGGCGAGGTCGGCCGGGCGATCGTGGTGGTCAAGCCGGACGTGGCGCTGACCGAGGAGGAGGTTGTCGAGCACTGCCGTTCAAGGCTGGCCAGGTTCAAGGTTCCGAAGTCGGTGGTGTTCGCCGGAGCCCTGCCGCGCAACGCGGCGGGCAAGGTGCTGAAGAGGGAGCTGCAGCAGACGCATGGAAGGTGAGGAGTTCGACCTGGATTTGCCCGCCGGCCGGCTGCACGCCCGCCGCTACGGCGCGGAGACGGAGCGGCTGGTCATCGGGGTGCCCGGGCTGAGCGCAAACCAGGTCTCCATGGAGCGGCTGGCGGACGCCGTGCCGATGGTGGCCATCGATCCGCGCGGCCGCGGGCTCAGCGAGGTCACCCCTCCGGGAACCTATGGCTGGCCGGCGCATGCGGCCGACGTGCTCGAGGTCGCGACCAGGCTCGGGCATGAGCGCTTTGGGGTCGTGGGCTGGTCGATGGGCGCCGGCATCGGGATGGTGGTGGCGCAGCTTGCGCCCGAGCGGCTCGAGCGGCTCGTCCTCATCGATGCCGTCTCTCCCGTGCCGCTCGACGCCGGTGACCTCGTCCGGCTCAGCGTCAGCCGGCTGGGAACGGTCTACCCGTCCCTGGAGGAGTACCTGCGGCTGGCCCGGGCGACCGGGCTCATCGATCCGTGGGATGAGCTCTGGGACCGCTATTACGCCTACGAGATGACGCCGGTCGAGGGTGGAGTCGTGGCTCGCACCGACGCGGGGGCCGTCGACGAGGACTTCACCTACGGCGAACGAGCCGATTGGACGTCGCTCTGGCCGGCGCTGACCATGCCCACGCTGCTGCTGCGCGCAACCCGGCCATTCTTGCCCGGCACCGCGGCCTACGTGATCACGGATGAGTGGCTCGAGCGCTTCCGCAGCGAGGTGCCTGCGGCCAGGGTCGTCGAGGTGGACGCCAACCACTTCACGATCGGCACGGACCCCGAGTCGGTGCGGGCGATCAGGGAGTTCTTCGCAGAGGGTTAGACGCCCGGCGGGTCCTTCTGGGCGTAAATTAAGCGTTGACGAACGAACGC
>CAYLIP010000011.1:0-35309 GCA_964383855.1 uncultured Actinomycetes bacterium
GGCGGGCGCCGCCGGTGCAGGTTCGGGCGCCACGGCCCAGCTCGGGGCAGCCGGCTCGGGCGTCGAGGGTACCGTCGGCGCGCCTGGCTCGGCAGCACCCCAGGAGGGGGCGGGCGCCGGCGGTGGGGGCGCCGGCTCGGCGACGGGCGGAACGGGCGCCTGGGCGGGAGGCGCGGCGGCCATCCAGCTGGGAGCCGCAGGGGGCTGGGCGGGCTGCGCGGGGGTCTGCGCCTGGGGTGGCGCGGCCGACTGCTGCCAGGCCGGCATGTCGGTGGGAGCCGAGGTGCCGGCACCCGGGATGTTGCCGGGCGGCGGAGGCCCACCTGGGCGCTGGGCCGCGTGCGCTGCCCTGCGGCGCCCGCGCATGAGCAGGTACGCGAGCCCGGCGACGATCAAGACGAGGGCAAGGACGATGACTGCCAGTTCCGTGGGCATTTATGAAAACGACTCCCTTTCGCATTCTTCCCAGGCTGTGGCGCACCTGAGTTCCGGCACCGCCGGCGACCCCCGGATTATGGCATCCGACCTGGTCAAATCAAGCCAACCTGCGAAGGCGTAGCCGTCCGCTGGCAACCGACGCCACCGTGACGTCGAGTTCGAGCTCGGAAGCCGCGGTCGCCGGCATCCGTTCCAGGTCGACGACGAACCGCACCGGCCGGCCCACCGGCAGTTCGAGCCGGCGGGGCAGCGCGATGCGGCCGGAGGGCGAATCGACAAGGACCCGCGCGCCGGTCAGAAGCACGCCGTCCAGCCGGAGCTCGCTGAGCCGGGTGAGCACCGCCGGTCGTGCCTGGTTGGTGAGCGTGAAGCGCAGCTCCTGATCGCCCACCTCGAAGCTCGCCGGGTCCGCGAGCAGCGACACCAGCCGCAACGGGAGCAGCGGCCGCTCTCGCAGTGCCGGCAGTTCGGCCGCGACCGTGAAGTCGAGCAGGGAGGTCGCCACCTCGCGACCGCCCGCAGTCAGCTGCGCCTCCAGCCGGTAATCGCCCTCGGCGTCGATGGGAAGGCTGATCGAGGTCGCGTGGAGCGCCGGCTCGAAGGCCGTGGGGAGGGAGATCGACACCTCGCCCGAGAAGGACTTCCGGCGCACCGTATCCCGCAGGCGCTCGACGGCCGTCCGCTCGGGCGCCCGGTGGCGGCCCACCCACCAGCGCAGGCGAGCGGTTCCCGCGAGCGCCGGCTCGTCGTTGACCACGATCAGCCGGACCTTGACCGAATCACCCGGCTCGTAGCCGAAACCAAAGGGCGCCAGCGGTCGAAAGCCGGTCGGGTCCAGGATGACGCGGACCGGCGCCATGGCCAGACCGAGCTCCTCGAAAGCTGCCCGAGGGCGGCGGGCGGCGTCCAGCATCCCAAAGCCGATGCCCGGGAACGGATCGACCAGGTGGTAGACGAAGGCGCCCCAGCACCGCTCGAACTTGCGAGCACGAAACTGGTCGGTGGCGTAGCTGACAAGCCTCGCCTGGTAATCCTGGCTGGCTTCGACCAGCTCGTCGAGGTCGATGTGCTCCGCGGGCAGCCCGGCGCCGTGATCCGACCAGGCCGGCGGCTCGAGGCCGGCGTTGAGCCAGGCCGGCTCATCCGCGGCCACCGGCCAGCGCCGTCCGATCTCGTCCCAGACCGGGGAATCGAGCGAGGGCAGCGCCTGCGCGCCGAACTCGGTGACCAGCTGGGGCTCCAGGTCCCGCAGGGTCTCCCAGCCGGCGCCCCGCCACCCGGCCCAGATGTGCTCGTCGAACTCGCCCGAGGCGGCCAGGGCGGGCCGGCTGGGGTCGAGGCCGGATATCAGCGCGCGCGCCTCCTGGTCGATCGTGTAGTTCTGGCGGACGGCGTGGACGTCGGCGAGATCGGCGCTCGCCGGCACCCAGGGCGGATCGTCGTGCGCCGTCCAGGCCAGGACACTCGGGTGATTGCGCAGCATCTCCACCATCTCGGCGGCCTGGCTGCGGACGGACCGTTCAAAAAAACGCGCCTCCTCGGCTCCCGCGTGGTAGGCGTACGCCCGCGTCAGCGGCAGCTCGGAAAGGACCAGCATCCCGGCCTCGTCGGCGGCCTGGTAGAAGTCGTCGGGCAGCACGTGCGCGTGCACCCGGAGCGCGTCCAGGTTGGCCTCGCGAGCGAGCGCGATGTCCGACTCGAACCGCTCCCGGCGCAGCTGGTCGAGCCGGTAGGAGGGCATGTAGTTGGCGCCGCGCATGAAGATCGGGCTGCCGTTGACGCGGACGTGCCAGGCGTCGACGCCGGAACGCACGTCGATCGTCCTGAACCCGAAGCGCTGGCTCACGCGCGCCGACTCGCGGTCTCCGACCGCCACGCTCACCCGCGCGTCATAGAGGCTGCTCTGGCCCAGCCGCCAGGGCGACCAGCGGCTGACCCCCGGGACCGAGATGAGCAGCGAGAGCGCCTGCTCGTGGCCGCCGGCCAGGCGGTAGTCGCGCCGGATCCGGAGCGGGGCGGCGAGCCCGGGGCCGGAGAGCTCGAGCCCGACCTCGCCTCGCATCTCGCGGCCGTCCAGGTTGCGCAGCCTGGCCTCCACCTCGACCCGGCCGACATCGGCCTCGGGCCGGGCGCCGATGCGCACCCAATCCAGGATCACGTTGTCGGCGAACTCCAGCTCGACCGGCTGCCAGAGGCCGATCGGCACCTCCCACCGGTAGGGCTCCGGCAGCTGCATCCAGCCGCCTGACGGATTGGGGCGGGAGTCGCCGTCGTTGAGCCAGCCCATGACATGGCGCTTGGTGGCGGCGTCCGGTTCGACCGGCGACTCGCAGCAGACCACGAGCAGGTTCTGATCCCGAAGGTGCGGCGTGATGTCGAAGCCGAAGGGCGCGAAGTAGCCGTAGTGCGAGCCCAGCAGCCGGCCGTTGAGCCAGACGTTGGCGGCCAGGAACGCACCCCCGAAGCGGAGCAGGATGCGGCCTGAGTGATCGGGCCGCGCGAAGCCGGTCCGGTACCAGACTGCGCTCCGCCCCTCGGAGGCCGACAGCTGGGCTGGAACCTCGACATGGCGGAAGCCCTGGCCCCGGCCCTGGGGCAGGCCCTCGGCCTCCCCCTCGCCGAGCGGCATCCAGGCACACTCCCAGCCGCCCAGCGGCCGCGAGCCGCCCGCGCCCTGGCGCAGTGGCAGGAAGAGGGAGTCGTTCACACGTAGGCCCCGTCGGCCGTCCGGCAGAAGATGACGGGGCGGCCGATCGCGGCCCGGAAGCGCTCCTCCTGCCCGGCCTCGACCAGGGCCAGGATGCTGCCGCCGAAGCCGGCGCCCATCATGCGGGCGCCAAGACACCCGGGCACCGCCCAGGCCGTCTCGACGATGGCGTCGACCGCCGGGGTCGAGACCTCGAAGTCATCGCGCAGGCTCTCGTGGGAGCTCCGCAGGAGCCGGCCCATGGCCGCGAGGTCGGCGCGCTCCATCGCCTCGGCAAACGCCCGCACCCGCTCCACCTCCGAGCGGACGTGCCGCACCCGCCTGGCCATGCCCGCCTGCGCCTCCCGGCGCCTCTCGTTGTAGGGGGTCTCGGCCAGGTTGCGGCGGACTCCCGAGTCGAGAATCGCGATCGAGGCGGTCTCCGGGAAGGGCGCGTAGGTGGCGCGCAGCTCCTGGCAGTCGAGCAGGATCGCGAAGCCGGCGCGCCCGAGGGCGGCGGCGTAGTGGTCCATCACGCCCACCATGACCCCGGTGGCCGACTGCTCGGCCTCCTGGCAGAGCACGGCCGCCTCGGTGGCGTCCAGCTCGGGCGCCAGGCCCGCGCAGACCGCCACCAGGAGCGCCGCCGAAGAGCTGAGGCCGGCACCGGCAGGCACCTGTGACTCGATCTCGACGCGCTGGGGGCCGGCGCCCAGCCGCTCGGCGACGGCACGCACGTAGGGCAGGCCGCCGGGGACATCGCTCGCCACCTCCCAGTCGCCGGCGGCAACGCCGGCAACGGTCGTGTGGAGGTCGACGGCGCAAGGCAGGACCAGGCCGCCCATGTAGTCGACGTGCTCGCCGATCAGGTTGACTCGGCCGGGCGCCCGCCCCCGCCAGCCGCGATCAGGCATCGCGCAGCCTCTTCGCCGAGTCCTCGGCGCGGGCGTCGAGGATGAATGCCCCGGCGCCCAGCTCGGAGCCGGCCAGGTACTTCAGCTTGTCGGCGCTCCGATTGGGGGGATAGAACTCGATGTGGAAGTGGAATCCGCGGTGCCCGGGGCCGCTGGGGCGGGCGTGCATCGCCATCACGTAGGGCAGCTGAAAGCCGAAGAGCCGGTCGTAGCGCTCGAGCAGCCCCTTCAGGGCGCGGGCCAGGTCCTCCGACTCGCTGTCATCCAGGTCGGTGAGTGCGGAGAGGTGGCGCCGCGGGGCCAGGTGCACCTCGTAAGGAAAGCGCGCGAAGGCGGGCACGAAGGCGAGCCACGTGCCGGCCTCGGTCACCGTCCGCTCGCCCGTCTCGGCAGCCAGCACCTCGCAGTAGAGGCAGGCGCCGGTCCGCCGGCGGTATGCCTTGAAGGAGGCCAGCTCGGTCTCGATCCGGGGCGGGATGAAGGGATAGGCGTAGATCTGGCCGTGGGGGTGCGAGAGGGTGACCCCGATCGCCTCCCCGCGGTTCTCGAAGATGTACACGTAGCGCACGCCGGGCAGGCGGGAGAGCTCGGCGAAACGGTCGCGCCACACCTCGACCAGGTCGCGGATGTGCTCGACCGGCTGCGCCCCGAGCGAGGAGTCATGGTCGCTGGTGTAGCAGACCACCTCGCACCTGCCACCGCGAGGATAGGCCGGGCTGCCGCCGGGGCCGGATGAGGGAGGCCCGCCAGCCGGCGAGCCGGCGTCTTCATCGGTGTAGGCGGGGAAGCGATTTTCGAAGACGGCGATGTGATAGTCGGGCTCCGGGATCTCCGTCTCCGGGCCACCGGGCTGGGTCGGGCAGAGCGGGCAGAGGTCGGCCGGCGGGTGGTACGTACGGTCCTGCCGCCAGGGCGCGACCGTCACCCACTGCCGCAGCAGGGGATGCCAGCGGAGCTCACTCACGCGCGGCTGTAGAGGACCAGGTAGCGCCCGTCCGGCTTGCGCACCAGGCGCTTGCGCAGTCGCTTAGGCAAGCGCCCTCTCCACCGCCTCATGGGCGCTGGCCACCGTCTCCAGGCCCTCGACCGTCCAGGTTCCGAGCCCGAGCACGCGCCGGCCCAGGCGGCGCGCGAGGCCGATCTCGGAGAGCGTCCCCCACCCCCCGCCGATCGCGATCACGCTCTCGGCGGCGGTGACGATCACGGCATTTCGCGCCTGCCCGAGCCCGGTCGGCAGAGCCACGCTCAGGTGCGGGCTGGCGCCCGCCCGGGTGTCGCCGGGCAGGATGCCGACCACGGTCCCGCCGGCAGCTGCCGCGCCTCGCGCGACCGCGTCCATGACGCCGCCGAGGCCGCCACAGACGACCACGGCCCGCTTTACGGCCAGCAGCCGGCCCACCTCCTCGGCGGCCTCGACCTGAGCGGGGGACGCCTCGCCGGCCCCGCACACAGCGACGTATCGCACCGCTGGTGATCGTATGCGACTGGCGTAAACTCTCTCCTCGCCGGGGCCGCCGTGGGGCTCCCCGAGATCACTGCCCGTGTGGCGAAGGAGGTGAGGCGCAAGTTGGATCACCCTAGTCGTGGAGCCGACCGCCTCGTTTGCCTGCCGGGAGCGCTGGAGGAGTCGGTCCTCTAAGAGGCTCTCGACGTTCCCTACCTGGCTCGCCCGGAGTCGGAGGCGGGGAGCTCTACGAGCGAACGTATCGCCGAGAGGCGATGGGGCCGGGGCTACTTACCCCGGCCCTTTTCTATGCTTGCGGCGATGGCCGAGACAGAGCGCGTGGACCTGACCGAGCGTCTCAACACCGCAGCAACGGGCTGGATTCGTGCCATGGGCCTTCATTTCACGGCCGCCAACGCCGAAGAGGTCGCGTGCGACTTCGAGGTCGCCGAGCAGCACCTGCAGGGGTACGGCATCGTCCACGGAGGCGTGCACTGTGGAGTGATCGAGACGCTGGCGTCGGTCGGCGCGGCCGCCGTCGCCATGCCGCGCGGCCAGGCTGTGGTCGGCCTGGAGAACACCACCAGCTTCATCCGCGCCGTGCGCGCCGGGACCCGGCTCCACGCCATCTGCCGGCCGGTCACCCGGGGGCGCAAATCGCAGGTGTGGGAGGGTCGCATCCTCGACGAGGAGGAACGGCTGGTCGCGACCGGCCGGGTTCGCCTGCTCTGCTTCGACGCCGAGGAGGGCATCGCGGGCGGCGGCGCGACCGTCGAACGCCCGGCCGACGGCTGAGCGGCGCCGGCGATCAGCGGCCGGAGACGTACGAGAAGATGATCTCGTCGATCAGCCGCTCGACGGGCGCCAGGTCGTCGGTGAAGACCTGGCCGCGGTAGGTCGACCGCCGCAGCCCGCCCTCGGTGAGCGCGCTCCTGGCCACGGCCGAATAGAGGCCTGAACCCTCGGCGAGGTTGTGGCGGACGTCGTCCGGCGCGGTCGGCTCGGTGGTCGCGAAGATCATCGTGTTGGTGAAGCGGGGCACGTCGACCAGGTAGACGTCGCGGTAGCCGGCGGCCATGGTCGACGCCAGGGCGGAGACCAGGCGGTAGTCGTCGGCCGTGCGGCCGGCGTTGACGACGGCGACGCCCCCGGGGTTGAGGTGATCGCGAACCAGGTCGAAGAACTCGCGCGTCGTCAGGTGAAAGGGGATGTACGGCTGCCGGTAGGCGTCCATCACGATCACGTCGTAGCGGTCGGCGCGAGGCCGGGTGGCAAGCCAGTAGCGCGCGTCCTGGACCTCGGCGTGGACATCCGCGTCGGCGAGGTGGAAGTAGCGGTAGGCGACGTCCACCACCGCAGGATCGATCTCGACCCCGGTGATGTCGACCCCCGACCCGAAGGCGGCCCGGACCTGGCGGGCCGAGGTGCCGCCGGCAAGGCCGAGGATCAGCACCCGCCTGGGGACGGGCAGGGAGCGCGCCGCCGGCTGGAAGGCGGAGGCGATCGTCACGTAGTCCCAGGGGCCCCCGGTGACCAGCGAGTCCGGGTCGTAGATGGAGTGGATGGCCAGCCCCTCGTTGAGCACGAGCTCGGTGCGCGTGCCGTCCCTGACGACCTGGATGTACTGGTAGGCCGACTCCTTCTCGTAAAGCAGGGCGCCCTGCTCCGGTGACTTGACCCGGGGCGGCACCAGCACGCCGGCCGCGACCACCACCAGCGCCAGCGCCGCGTACCAGCGGCGCCGGCGGACGGGCCAGAGTCCGGCGACCGAGGGCAGCAGGAGGGCCAGGCTGAAGCCGACCAGGGTCGGCCGCGTGCCGTAGGTGGGGATCAACCAGAAGACGGGGACGAAGGTGCCGAGGATGCTGCCGGCGGTGCTCAGGGCGTAGACCGCGCCCGCGGTGTTGCCGCCGCTGGCGACGTCCTTCAGCAGGAGGCGAATGGCAAAGGGCGAGACGCAGCCGAGGAGGGTCACCGGGACCGCGAAGAGGAGGATGACGGCGAGCAGGGTGCCCAGGACGAGGCCCGCGTTGAGGTCGCGGAATCCCTGCTGGGAGGCGAGGAGGATCGGGTAGGAGACGAGGGGGATGACGCCGATCCAGAGCCCCGCCCAGGCGGTCAGCTGGAAGAGGACGTCCTCGCGCGGCCAGCGGTCGGCGACGCGGCCGCCGATCACGTAGCCGATCGAGAGGTAGATGAGGACGAGACCGATCAGGACTCCCCACACGTAGAGGCTGGTGCCGAAGTAGGGCGCCAGGAGGCGGGAGGCGCCGAACTCGACCGCCAGCGAGGCCATGCCGGAGATGAAGACGAGGGGAAGCAGGAGCCGGCGGATGGCCAAGACTCCCGAACTCTAGCCGCTGCCGGCGGCCGGCCCGCGAGCCCGGGACCGCGCAAACCACAGTGGTTGCCCGCTGACCCACCCCCAAACCCCCCACCCAAGGGGGACGTGGCCCAGCTTAGGCGGGGTGTCAACAGTGGTTGTGAAGACGGCGGTCATCGCATCCGAGCCGGGCGGGGGCAGAGGCTGTCCGGGTCGATCCGAAGGGCCGCCCGGGCCGGGGCCCGGAGTACCGGCGGCCGGCCGGCTCAGGCGCCCGGCGGCATCTGCTCGACCCACCGCCGGGTCGCCTCGTCCATGGGGACCGGCAGCCGCACCCTGACCTCGGCAAAGAGATCGCCGGCCGGGCCGCCCTTGGGGTCCGGCATCCCCAGTCCGCGCAGGCGAAGCCGCGTCCCGTTCTGGGTCTCCGGCTTGATCCCGAGCTTGACGCGACCGCCCTTCAGCGTCGGCACCTCCACCTCCCCGCCGCGCAGGCAGGTCTCCAGCGGCACCGAGACCGTGGTGCGCAGGTTGCGGCCCTCACGGATGAAGTTGGGGTCGGGCGCGATCTCCACGCGCGCCCGCAGGCCGGGCACGCGCAGCACGGTCCCATCTCCGACCCCCGCCGGCACCGAGACCTCGAGGCGCCGCCCATCGGGCAGTTCGACCCGGCGCGCGGTGCCGGCGAAGGCCTCCTGGAGGCTGATCGGCACGGTTCCCTCGGCCTCCACGGGCGCCGCCTGGCGGCTGCGTCCACCGCTTCGCCGGCCCCCGCCGAAGATCGATCCAAAGAGGTCCTCGACGCCGCCGCCGCCGCGGCCGCCGCCTCCGAAGATGCGGGCGAAATCCTCCTCGGAGACGTTGCTGTACTCGACCCGGGAGCCGTCGCCCCCGAACCCGCCGAAGCCGCCAAACCCGCCCCGGCCCCGGGCACCGGCCTGGCCGGGATCGACGCCGGCCGCCTTGGCCGCCTGCCAGTCGGAACCGAAGGCGTCGTAGAGCTTGCGCTTCTCGGGATCCGAAAGCACCTCGTGCGCCTCGCTGATCTCCTTGAAGCGGCGCTCCGCCTCCTTCTCCTGGTTGACGTCCGGGTGGAACTTGCGGGCCAGCTTGCGGAAGGCCGAGGAGATCTCCTTGGCCGAGGCCTTCCGGTCCACCCCGAGGACGTCGTAAAAGTCGGTCGTCTTCGGCATCGCAGGATTCTTACCCGGAACCGAGGTCGATGATTCGCGGCTCCACGCGCCCGTCGCCGAACTCGAGGATGCCGACCGAAGGTCGCACGACGCGGCGCCGGTGGCGGATCACCTGCAGCCAGCTCCACTCGAACCACCCGGGTCCGCGGGCAAGCCTCCGCTCGGCTGCGGCCCGATCGGTCTGGTAGACCGCGCCCGGGTTGAAGATCAGCCCCGGGCCGGAGCGATCGACGGCCGGCAGGTGAGTGTGCCCGTAGACGATCACGTCGGCCTCCGGGAACCGAGAGCGGAGGTGCGCGTGGAGCCCGGGATGGGGCCACAGGTAGCCGAGCGAGATGGTCCCGATGAAGGTCACCGGCTCCTCGATCAGGCGAGTGCGGTTGCCGTGCACGAGCGCGACCTGGCGCCCGGCGACCTCCAGGATGCGCTCCCGGGGCAGGTCGAGCCCGGGATCGTGGTCCCCGCGGACCGCCTCGACCGGAGCCAGGGCCCGCAGCCTCTCGAGCGTCTCCAGTCCCCCGACGTCGCCCGCGTGGAGGATCAGCTCGCAGCCCTGGAGAGCGCCGAAGACCTCCTCGGGCAGGCGGTCCAGAAACTCCGGGCAGTGGGTGTCGGCGATCACGCCTACTCGCACAACAGCCACTCTAACCAAGCCATGACGCCTCCAACATTCATAAATCGACTTGACAAAATGGTAAAGACCGGTTTCTATTTATCGCCATGAGCGACGAACGACGCCGAATCGTGGAACTGGTGGCCCGCGGCCAGCTGTCGCCGGAAGAGGCGGCGGCGAGGCTCGAACAGCTCGAACCCGCGGCCCTGCCGCCCCCCAGTCCGGGCGCGACCCTTCCCCCGCCGGCGTCCTCCGCGCCGATGGAGCCGGGCGTCAAGCGGGTGCGGATCGAGCTCGAGGTCGGCACCGTTCGCGTCTACGGCGATGCTTCGGTCGCGGGCGCCGCCGCCGCCGGACCTCACGTCGCCAAGCGCGACGGCGACACGCTCGTCATCCGCAGCACGGGGGACGACGACGCCGAGGGCTTCGTCTTCGGGCGCCGGGGCTTCAGCGCCCGCATCGGGGGCCGCGCCATCAAGCGCGTCGACGTGCGCATGAACCCGCGGCTGGCGCTGGATTTGAAGGTGCAGGCGGGCGAGGTGCGGGTCGAGGGCGTGGAAGGGCCGATCGACGGCCAGCTCCAGGCCGGCTCGATCCGCATGGAGGGCTTCCGCCAGCCGATCACGATGAACGTCCAGGCCGGCCAGGTTCGGGGCCGGGGCCGGCTCGACTCCGGCACCTCCCGCATCCGCTGCGAGGCGGGCAGCGTGCGGCTGGAGCTCGAGCGAGGTTCCAGCGTCAAGGTCCGCGCCCGCTCGGTGCTGGGTCCGGTGACCGTCGACGGCGACCAGGTGGTGATGGTCGGCGGGGGCACCCGCGAGATGCAGATCGGAAGTGGCGCCGGCACGCTGGAGATCGACTCCAGCCTCGGCGAGGTGAGGGTGGACAGCGACCGATGAGCAATGCTCGACCGGCCCCCCGCAACTGCCCGGTCTGCGGCAACGTGCTCACGCTGACCAGGCTCAGCTGCCACGCCTGCGAGACCGAGCTGTCGGGCAACTTCGAGTCCTGCGAGTTCTGCGCGCTGTCGCCAGAGGAGCGCGACGTCCTTCGCGTCTTCCTCGCCTCGCGGGGAAACATGAAGGACCTCGAGCGCCACCTGGGCGTCAGCTACCCCACGGCTCGCGCCCGCTTCGACGCTCTGCTCGCCAAGCTCAACCTCGAGCCCTCCCGCCCAGCCGCCCCACCCCCTGGCCGCGTGGAGCTGCTGGAGCGTGTCGCGAGGGGCGAGGTCGACATCGACGAGGCAATGGAGCAGCTATGACGAGCGAGCCGATGGCCGCGCCCGTCGTGGCCGCACCGCGGGGGCTTGCGTCGCCCCGCTTCCTGCTCTACTGGGCCGCCCAGAGCGCAACCGTCGCCGCCGAGATGTTCTCCTACGTCGCGCTGGGCTGGGTCACCCTCCAGCTGACCGGCTCGGCGGCGGCGGTCGGCGCCGTCCTGGCCACCCAGGCGATCCCGCGCGCCGTCCTGATGCTGCTGGGAGGCGTCCTCAGCGACCGGTTCACGTCCCTCCGGATGATGGCCGCGAGCGCCGCCGCCCGCGCCCTCCTCCTCGGGCTGTTCGCGGGGCTCGTCATCTCGGGCCGGGGAGCCGTGTGGGAGGTTTTCGTGGCCGCCGGTGGACTCGGCGTGATCGGCGCCTTCTTCTACCCCGCGCGCAGCGCGGCGCTCCCCTCGGTCGTCGACCCGGAGCACCTCGAGAGCGCCAACTCGTGGATCCTGGTGGCGACCCAGCTCGCCGTGATCGGCGGGCCCGCGCTGGCGGGGCTGGTCGTGGCGCACTCCGGGACCGGGACAGCGTTCGCCATCGATGCCGGCGGTTTCGCGGTGGCGGCCGCCGCCCTCCTGCCCCTGCTCCGCCAGGCGGCGAACGCCCCGACCCGGTCGTCATCTGGCCTGCTGCGCGATGTGGCGGTCGGGATTCGGCACATGTGGGAGGACCCGACACGGCGGGCGCTGATGGCGGTCATCGTCGTGCTCAACTTCGCAGTCAACGGACCCTTCGAGGTCGGCGTCACGGTCCTGGCCCGCGAGCGCTGGGGCGGCCCGCTCGCCCTGGGTACGATCGTCGGCGCCTTCGGCCTCGGCTCGCTGGCGGGCGCGGTCGTCGTGAGCAAGCTCCGTGGCCGGCTGCGGCTGGGGTGGGCGATGATCGCGGTCTGCGCAGCCTTCGGGCTCGGGTTCCCGCTGCTCGGGCTCTTCCCATCGCCCTGGCCGGCGGCCGCGGTCACCGCCGCGATCGCCACAGTCAACGCCTGCGTCACCGTCGTCGGCCTCGCCTGGCTCCAGCGCAACACTCCCGGCGACCTGATCGGCCGGGTGATGTCGGTCGTGTTGACGGGCTCGATGGCGGTGGCCCCTCTCTCCTACGCGATAGCGGGCGTCCTGGTGGCGGTTTCGATCGAGCTGCCGTTCGCCGCCAGCGGGGCCCTGTCCCTGGCCCTCGCGGCCGCCACCTTGCTCAGCCGGACGGTGCGCGCCGCCCGCTGAAGCCGGCTGGGCGGCGCGATAATTCGTCCGGTTTGTCCTACCTGATGTCCGGCCGGCAGTCGGAGCTCGACCGCCTCCAGCTCCAGTCCCGAGTCTGGGAGCCTGCCGGCGAGCGGCTGCTCCAGCGCCTGGGAGACGGAAGCGGGCTGCGCGCCGTCGATATCGGCTGCGGCGTCATGGGCTGGCTGCGCGCCCTCGCCCGGTGGGTCGGACCGGTCGGATCGGTGGTGGGAACCGACTCTCAACCGGAGATGCTGGCGGCCGCCTCCGAGTTCCTCGCGGCCGAGGGGATCGAGAACGCCGAACTGGTCGAGGACGACCTCTTTTCGACCTCGCTGCCGGCGGCGTCGTTTGACCTGGTGCATGCGCGGTTTGAGCTGGCTCCGCTCGGACGGTTCGAGGAGCAGATGGAGACCTACCGGAGGCTGGTGCGGCCGGGGGGCGTGATCGTCCTCGAGGACCCCGACTCGGCCTCCTGGCATTTCGTCCCCGAGGCGCCGGCGGCGCAGCGGCTGATCCGGCTGATCGAGGATGCGTTCCAGGTCGCCGGCGGCGACCTCAACGCCGGCCGGCGGATCCCCCAACTGCTCGGCCAGGGCGCCGAGCTCTCGGCCGAGTTGATCGCCCTGCCCGCAGGCCATCCGTACCTCCGGCTCCCGCTGCAGTTCGCGGCCTCCCTGGAGGCGCGCCTCCACACGATCGCTTCCGCAAGCGAGGTGGCGGCCCTGCGCTCAGAGGCTGAGGTGGAGATAGCGGATCCGGGCCGCTGGGGGTTCCCTTTCACGCTCGTGCAGGGCTGGAAGCGCTTCTGACCGCGGGGCGAGCTGTGGGCGAAAGCTCTCAGCCGCGCAGGTCCCAGACCTGGGTCTCCAGGTCCTCGGGGCGCGGATCCGGCTGCTGCTCGGCCCAGTCGGCCGCGTCGCTGGCCTCGCGCTCGCACTCGGCCCGAATGGCGGCGGCCTCCTCGGCCGGCAGCCAGCCGCGCTCCGCGAGCAGGGACTCGAAGCGGGCGACCGGGTCGTGGCGCGCCGCTTCCTCCAGCTCCCCGGACTCCCGGTACTTGTTCTGGTTGTCCTCGGAGGTGTGCGAGTTGATGCGCCAGATGCGGGCCTCGATGAAGGTCGGACCTTCGCCCCGCCGCGCTCGCGCCACCGCCTCCCGGCAGGCGTCCCAGCAGGCGGGCACGTCGGTGCCGTCGACGAGCACGCCCGGCATGCCGTAGCCGGCGGCGCGGACATGCAGGTCCGGATTCCCCGCCTGCAGGCGCAGGGGCACCGAGATCGCGTAGCCGTTGTTCTCGCAGACGAAGACCACGGGCAGCCTGTGGATGCCCGCGAAGTTGAGGGCCTCGTGAAAGTCGCCCTTGGAGGTGGAGCCGTCGCCGAAGGTGCACATGGTGACCGCGCCGTCCCCGCGCAGCTTGGACGCGTAGGCGATGCCGGCCGCCTTGGGGATCCAGGACGCGACCACCTGCGACACGGACGCGATCCGCAGGCGCGACGAGCCGAAGCAGCCGCCGGGAATGTTGCGCCCGGCGGTCATGGGATCGCCCGCCTTGGCGAAGACGGCGAGCATCCACTCGCGGGCCGTCAGGCCGCGGGTGACCGCGGAGGCGAGGCCACGGTAGTGCGGAACCAGCCAGTCGCCGGGCCCGTCGATCGCCGCCGCGGCCGCGACCTGGATGCCCTCGTGGCCGCGCGCCGAGCCGACGAAGGGGGCCCGGCCCTGCTTGACCAGCATGTGCATGCGGTCGTCGAGCGCCTTCGACATGCAGATCGCGCGGTGAAGGTTGAGGTACTCGTCGCGGGTCGCGCCGGTGGCGGCGGCGGGCGCTGCCATGGCGCCTAGAAGCCCTCGCTCTGCCCGCTCATCGCGGTCGCGATCTCGACCACCTCGTCGGCGGAGACGCCCATGCCGTTCAGGTGCCCGTAGTAGGCGTTCGAGAACTCCCCGAAGTCGGCGCGCTCCGCGCGCTCCTCGCGGACCTTCTTCACCTCCTCCATGACGCGCCCCACCAGCTCCGCGTCATGGGGCACGCCGCCCGCCCGGAGCGCGTGCTCGATGACCAGCGCGCCCGAGTGCTTGCCGTAGACGTACTCGATCTCGCCGCCCAGGTCGCCGGGCGGGATGAATTGGTAGATGAGCGGGTGGATCAGCATTCCCGCCGTGTGGATGCCGGACTCGTGCCGGAAGACGTTGAGGCCGATGCCGGGCTCCATCGGCTGGACCGGGATCCCGCTCCAGCGCTCCATCGCCCTGGCCAGGCGGCGCAGCCGCTCGTAGTGAAAGCCGGGGATCTCGATCCCGAAGAGGTAGCGCAGCTGCAGCAGCACCTGGTGCATGGGCGCGTTGCCGCATCGCTCGCCGATGCCGTTGACGCTGGTCGTGAAGACCTCCGCCCCGCTTCCCAGCGCCACCACCGTGTTCCAGGCGCCGAGCCCGAGGTCGTTGTGGAAGTGCACGACCAGGGGCGCCTCGGGCGCCGCCGCCTTGATCCTGGGAATGTACTCGCGGACCGCGTAGGGCGAGTAGCAGCCGACCGTGTCCGGGGTGGAGGGACGCGTGCCGCCGGCCTCCAGGCCCTCCCGATGGATGCGCCCGATGTAGTCGGGGTCGGCGCGGGAGCCGTCCTCGCCGCCGAACTCGACCACCCTCGCGCCCTGCTCGCGGGCGTATGCGATCGCCTCCTTCAGCATCCGGAGATTGGCCTCCCGGTACCACTCGATGGGCAGGTCGAGCCAGTCCTCCGACGGCATCCCCTCCCGGGCGAGCAAGGAGCGCCCCAGCTTGTACTTGATGTGAAGGTCGGAGGCGCTGGTGAAGATGAAGTAGGAGACGGCGTCGCGCGCGTGGCCGAGCTCGTCGATGACGCGCATGGTGGCGTCGATGTCGCCCCGCGTCGAGCGCATCATGCAGAGCACCTCGAGGTCCTCGCGCAGCTCGCCCTTGCGGCGGCCCTCGAGCACGAGGCGCAGCGTCTCCCGCTCCGACTCGGAGACGGCCGGGAAGCCGACGTCCATGATGTGGACGCCGATCTCGCTCAGCTCGCGCGCAAGCTCGTACTTCACGGACGGCGAGATCGCCACCCCCGGCATCTGCTCGCCGTCCCGCAGGGTGTCGTCGTAGACGCGGATCCGGCCCGCGGGCGGGAACTGCAGATCGGAGAGGAAGTTCCGGGGATCGCGGACCAGCTCGTCGAGCGGCTCCTGGAGCTCGACCTGGGCCGAGACCGCCCCCGCCGGCCGCGAGCCGTGTCCCCTGCCCGCGGCCGGCTCTCCCGTCACCGGCCGGCGGCTCCCTGCTCGGCGAGGCGCTTGCGCACCCAGGGCACCAGGCCGCCCATCCTCATCAGCTCGGTCATGAATTCGGGGAAGGGCTCGGCACGGTACTCGTCGCCCTGGGTGAAGTTGCGGATGACGCCCTCTTCGAGGTCGACCTCCAGCTCGTCTCCCTCGCGCACCGCCTCCGCCGCCTGCGGCGACTGGAGGATGGGATAGCCGAGGTTGATCGAGTTGCGGAAGAAGATGCGGGCGAAGGAGTCGGCGATGACGCAGCTGATGCCCGCGCCACGGATGGCGATCGGTGCGATCTCGCGCGAGGAGCCGCAGCCGAAGTTGGCGCCGGCGACGATGATGTCGCCGGCTGCGACCCGGCCGCTGAAGCCCTCCCCCTTCTCGGGCACTCCCTCCATGGCGTGCTCGCCCAGCTTCTTCTCGTCGAGCGAGTAGATCGCGTACTTGGCCGGGATGATCTGGTCGGTGTCGACGTTGGCGCCGAAAGTCCAGGCGTGGCCGCGCAGCACATTCATGCCGGGACCAACTCCTTCCCCACCACCTCCTTCGGGTGGACGATCTCGCCGGCGACCGCGGAGGCGGCGGCCACCACCGGGTTGGAGAGGTAGACGAGCGCCTTGGGGTCGCCCATCCGGCCCGGGAAGTTGCGGTTGGAGGTGCTGAGACACACCTCGCCCTCCCCGACCACCCCCTGGTGCCCGCCGAGGCAAGCACCGCAGGTGGCGACCGTCCAGGCCGCTCCAGCGTCCATGAAGATCCCGATCAGGCCCTCCTGCTCCGCCATCCGGGCGGTCTGCGCGGACGAGGGGGTGACGATCAGCCGCACCCAGGGGGCCACCTTCTTGCCCTTCAGAACCGCGGCCGCCTTGCGCAGGTCGCCGATCCGGCTGTTGGTGCAGGAGCCGATGAAGACCTGGTCGACCCTGGTGCCGGCGACCTCGTCGATGGCCGCCATGTTGTCGGGCGACATCGGTTTGGCGAGCGTGATCGGGATCTGCTCGGCGTCGAACTCGAAGACCTTCTCGTAG
Source organism: uncultured Actinomycetes bacterium (assembly GCA_964383855.1). GTDB lineage: Bacteria > Chloroflexota > Dormibacteria > Dormibacterales > Dormibacteraceae > CAZHAC01. The sequence goes on from CAYLIP010000011.1 coordinate 16,426, forward strand.
CCAGCGTCCTCGTCCGAGGCGACCGGGGTGTAGGGCCGCCGGGCGCGCCCCTCCAGGTACTCCCTGGTGACCTCGTCGAAGGGCATGATCCCGTTCTTGGCGCCCGCCTCGATGGCCATGTTGGTCATCGTCAGGCGGCCCTCCATGTCGATCGCCGCCAGCGCCTCGCCGGCGTGCTCCATGGCCTTGGAGCGCGCGCCGTCGACCCCGATGCTGCCGATCACGTGGAGGATCAGGTCCTTGGCCTCGACCCAGTCCGAGAGGCGGTTGTGGTACACGAACTTGAGCGTCTCGGGAACGCGGAACCAGAGCTCGCCGAGGGCGAAAACGCAGGCCAGGTCGGTCGATCCGATGCCGGTCGCGAAGTTGTTGACCCCGCCGTAGGTGCAGCTGTGCGAGTCGGCGCCGACCACCAGCTCGCCCGGCAGCACGAGGCCGTTCTCAGGCAGCACGGTGTGGCAGATGCCACCCTGTCCGACCTCGAAGTACCACCTGATGCCCATGTCGCGGGCGAACTCGCGCGTCATCTTGCCGAGCGCCGCCGAGGCGATGTCCTTGGCCGGCTGGAAATGGTCCTGGACGACCGCCACGCGCTCGGGGTCCCAGACCTTCTGGGCGCCCATCTGCTCGCGCATGATCCGGCCCGAGGGCGGGATGGTGAGGTCGTGGCCCATCGCGAAGTCGACCCTGGCCAGCACCAGGTCGCCCGGTGTCACCGAGTCCCGCCCGCTGGCGCGGGCCAGGATCTTCTCGGACATCGTCATGCCCATCTCTTGCTCAGTCTCCCAGGCGGCGAACGACCGCGTCACCGGCCTCCGGGGTGGAGAGCGAGCCGCCGACGTCTCGCGTGCACTCCCCGGCCGCAACCGCCGCCGCCGCCGCCGCGTTGATCCTCTTCGCCGCCTCGGGAAACCCGAGGTGTTCGACCATCATAGCCCCGCTCAGGATCGCCCCCAGCGGGTTGACGACGCGCTTGCCCGCGAGGTTGGGGGCGCTGCCGTGGACCGGCTCGAAGAGGCCCCGCCCGGTCTCCGGATTGAGGTTGGCGGAGGCCGCGATGCCCATCCCGCCGATCAGCTGCGCGGTGAGGTCGGACAGGATGTCGCCGAAGAGGTTGCCGGTGACGAGGACGTCGAACTGGGTGGGGTCGCGGACCAGCTCCATGGCCGCGGCATCGACGTAGAGGTGTCGGGTGGCCACCTCGGGGTGGTGGCCTCGAAGCTCCTCGAAGGTCTCCCGCCAGAGGCCGCCCGAGTACGGAAGCGCGTTTGACTTGTCGACCATGCAGAGCTCGCCCCGGCGGGCCGCGGCCAGCCGGAAGCCGTGCTCGAGAATGCGGCTGACACCGCCATAGGTGTTCACGTCCTCCTGGATCGCAACCTCGTCGGGCGTGCCGCGCTTGAAGCGACCGCCCATGCCCACGTACAGGCCCTCGGTGTTCTCGCGCACGATCACCAGGTCGACCGGCCGCCGGCCCTCGTCGCGCAGAGGGGACAGCCGGTCGTCGAAAAGCGTGGCCGGCCGCAGGTTGACGTAGAGGTCGAGCTCGAAGCGGAGGCGGAGCAGCACCTGCGCCGCGTAGCCGGTGTCGGGGACGCGGGGGTCGCCGATGGCGCCGAAGAGAATGGCGTCGCTGTCCCGGAGCTCACCGAAGACCGCCTCCGACATGGCCGGCTCCCCCCGCAGCACCGGCTCGGCGCCGACCTCGTATTCCTGGAACTGGATCTCCTCCCCGAGACCGGCCGCGCGGATGACCTTGACCGCCTCCGGCACCACCTCGAGCCCGGCCCCGTCGGCCGGAACCACGGCCACTCGCTTCACCACCAGAGATAGTCTGGCAGCCGCCCCCGGCAGAGGTTTGCCGCCGCCGTTTCCCAGCCCCTGCGCCGGCGCTCCTGAGGAGCGACAGGCGGACGCGGCTCCTGATCAGGCGGTGGCCGCCGGCCCTCTGGTCGCCGAGGTCTCCCGAAGCTTGTAGCGCTGGATCTTGCCGGTCGCCGTCTTGGGCAGCTGGTCGACGAAATGAAAATCGCGCGGCGCCTTGAAGTGCGCCAGCCTGCCCCGCACGTGCTCCCGCAGCTCGACCTCGAGCTCGGGGCCCGCGGGCCGGCCGGGCTGGAGGACCACGAAGGCCTCAGGCTGGACCAGGTCCAGCTCGTCCACCACGCCCACGACGGCGCACTCGAGAACCGCCTCGTGTGCATTGACCACGGCTTCGACCTCGGTCGGGCTGACCCAGATCCCGCCCACCTTCATCATGTCGTCAGCCCGGCCCTGGTAGGAGAGGTATCCGTCCGGCGACCGCGTGTACTTGTCCCCGGTGTTGATCCACTCACCGAGGATCACCTGCTTTGTCCGCTCGTGCTGGTTCCAGTAGGAGGCGCACGTCGAATCGCCCTTGACGAGCAGCGTCCCCACCTCGCCATCGGGCACCTCGGCTCCATCCTCGCCGACGATCCGCACCTCGTAGCCGTCGACCACCCGCCCGCTGGAATCGGGCCGGACGTCGTCCAGGCGGTTGGAGATGAAGATGTGGCAGATCTCGGTCGAGCCGATCCCGTCCAGGATGGTGGTGCCGGTGCGGCCGCGCCAGCGGTCGAGGATCGAGCCCGCCAGCGGCTCGCCCGCCGACACGCAGGCGCGGACCGAGCTGAAGTCGGCGTGAGCCCAGACCTCGGGGTCGGCGGCCAGCGTGTTGGCGTAGCTGGTCGGAACTCCGAAGTAGAGCGTGGGGCGGAAGCGCGACACCAGCTCGAGAACGGTGGCCGGCGCCGGCGGGCCGGGCAGGAGCACGGTGGACGCGCCCACCGCGAATGGGAAGTAGAGAGCGTTGCCGAGGCCGTAAGCGAAGTAGAGCTTGGCGACGCTGAACGTCACGTCGTCCTCTGTTATGCCGAGGATGGGCCTGGCATAGAGGTCGGTCGAAACCCGCATGTCGTGCTGGAGATGCACCGCGCCCTTCGGGAAGCCGGTGGTGCCCGAGCTGTACAGCCAGAAGCACATGTCGTCCCGGCTCGTGTCGGCCGGTGAGAGCTCGTCTGAGGGTGCGGCCGCCAGCAGCTGCGCAAACGAGAGCTCATCCGCCGCCGGCTCGCCGACCACGACCAGGTGGCGCAGCCACCTGAGCTCGGAGCGGACCTCGCGGAAGGCGCCGGCCAGCGGCTCCGACACGACCGCGACCTTGGCGCGGGAGTCGTTCAGGAAGTAGGCGTAGTCATGCGCCTTGAGGTTGGTGTTGACGGGCACCGGCACCGCCCCGGTCTTGATCGTGCCCCAGAAGGCGCTGGCGAACGCGGGCGTGTCGTGCACCGCCATCAGCACCCGGTTCTCGATCTCGACCCCGAGCTCGGCCAGCGCCAATCCCCACCGGTTGGCATCCCGTGCCACCTGTCCGTAGGTGACATCGCCGGCCGCCGTCCGGATCGCCACCTTGCCCTCCCGGCCCGCCTCCAGGTTGCCGTCCAGGAAGTCGGCGGCGGCGTTGTAGCGATCAGGCTGCTGGGCCATCGCTGGAAAGTCTAGTTTTGGCGTGACGCAAACAAGCGCCTGCCGTTCGCCCTCAGGCGGTCTCCTGGAGCATGCCCGCGAAGTTGGTCTCACGGATGCCGCCGACGAATGCGGCGTGGCTGCCGGGCAGCTCGACCGCCTGCTCGTAGACGAACGCGTAGACGTTGTCGAAGCTCCACTGGCCGTAGCCGCGCAGGGCCAGGGCGGTGCGCAGGCCGGGTTCTCGCTCACCCTGCTGGAAGAGCTCGAAGGCGCGGGTGTAGATCGCCTTCAGGATCTCCAGCTGCATTCCGAGGTCGGTGATCAGCTCCTTGTCCCCGTCCTGCTCGACGAGGTCCTCCACCTGGCGCTCGAGGTCGGCGATCTCCTTCTGGTAGTCGTCCACAGACCGAAGTCTAGGGACGGGGATCGAGCACGACGACCGGTATCCGCCGGCTGGTCCGAGCCTGGTAGCGCTCGTAGTCAGCCCACGTCTCGACCGCGCGCGCCCAGAGCCTCTCCCGCTCCTGGCCCCGCGCCTCGCGGGCTCGCGCGGGCCATCGCCGGTGCCCCACCTGGACCTCCACCTCGGGGTGCTCCCGCAGGTTCAGGTACCACGCCGGCGGCTGGTCGGCGCCGCCCTTGGAGGCGATCACGGCCAGGCCGTCACCGGCGTCGACATAGAGCAGCGCGGCCGTCCGCGTCCGCCCCGAGCGCCGGCCGCGGGTGCGGAGCAGGAGCATGCGCAGCCGGCCGAAGCGCTCACCGATCAGCCCGTCCGACAGCTCGTAGAGCGCCTGCCAGGCCGAGAGCAGCCGCAGCCCGGCCCCGATCTCCACGCGCTTTGGGACGATGGTCATTGCACCATCGTCCCAAAAGGTCCGCGGACTAGTGAATCAGGTAGTTCGAGGCGACCATGCCGGCGACCAGGATGGCGATGATGTTGACCACCTTGATCATCGGGTTGATGGCGGGGCCGGCGGTGTCCTTGTAGGGATCGCCCACGGTGTCGCCGGTGACCGCCGCCTTGTGCGGCTCGGACCCCTTGCCGCCCAGGTGCCCGTCCTCGATGTACTTCTTGGCGTTGTCCCAGGCGGCGCCGCCCGAGGTCATGTAGAGGGCGACGAAGAGCCCGGTGATGATCGAGCCCATCAGCATCCCGCCGAGCGCCTTGGGCCCGAGGAGGAAGCCGACGGCGAGGGGGGCGATGACCGGGATCACCCCGGGCAGGATCATCTCCCTCTGCGCGGCCGCGGTCACGATCGAGACGGCCGGTCCGTATTCGGGCTTGGCGGTGCCCTCCATGATGCCCTTGATCTCGCGGAACTGCCGGCGCACCTCCTCCACGACCAGGCCGCCGGCGCGGCCCACGGCGAGGATGGCCAGGGAGCCGAAGAGGAAGGGCAGGATGCCGCCCAGGAAGATGCCGACGATCACGCGCGGATCCGAGAGGTCGAACGTGGTGTGGTGCCCGGACTTGTCGAGCTCCTGCGTGTAGGAGGCGAAGAGGACCAGCGCGGCCAGGCCGGCGGAGCCGATCGCGTAGCCCTTGGTCGTGGCCTTGGTGGTGTTGCCGACCGCGTCCAGGGGGTCGGTGATGTCGCGGACCTCGTCCGGCAGCTCCGCCATCTCGGCGATGCCGCCGGCGTTGTCCGTGATCGGCCCGTAAGCGTCGATGGCGACCACGATGCCGGTCATCGAGAGCAGCGCCACGGCCGCGATCGCGATGCCGTAGAGACCGCCCAGGTTGTAGGCGAAGAGGATTCCGATCGCGATCGTGACCACCGGCAGGGCGGTCGCCATCATGCCGACCGCGGTGCCGGCGATGATGTTGGTCGCGTGGCCGGTGATCGACTGCTGCGCGATCAGGTGCACCGGCCGGTAGCGGGTCTCGGTGAAGTACTCGGTGATGGCGACGATCAGGATCGTGATCACGATGCCGACGACGCCCGCCCAGAAGAGGTTGTGGGGATCGTTGACCCCGCCCCCTGCCTTCAGGTAACCGGCGCTGATGAACTGGTTGGTGACGATGTAGAAGCCGACCAGCGCGATCAGCGCGGAGAGGATGAGCCCGACGTAGAGGCCGCCCATGATCCATTTCGGGAACCAGATCCGGACCGCGCTGGCCCCGACCACGGAGCCGACGATGGAGATCGCACCCAGCATCAGCGGGTAGACGACCCAGCCCAGCTGGCCCTTGAAGAGCAGCGAGCCGAGAAGCATCGCGGCCACCATGGTCACCGCGTAGGTCTCGAACAGGTCGGCGGCCATGCCCGCGCAGTCGCCCACGTTGTCGCCGACGTTGTCCGCGATCACGGCCGGGTTGCGGGGATCGTCCTCGGGGATCCCGGCCTCGACCTTGCCGACCAGGTCGGCGCCGACGTCGGCGGCCTTGGTGTAGATGCCGCCGCCGAGGCGGGCGAAGACGGAGACCAGTGAGGCGCCGAAGCCGAGGCCGACCAGCGCGTCCAGGTTGTGGGTGAAGAAGTAGGAGATGGCGACCCCGAGCAGGCCCAGGCCGACGACCATGAAGCCGGTCACGGCACCGCCGCGGAAGGCGGTGGAGAAGGCGGCGTTGAGCCCGCTCCGGGCCGCCTCGGCGGTCCGCAGGTTGGTCCGGACCGAGACGTTCATGCCGACGTAGCCGGCGGCGGCCGAGCAGGCGGCTCCGACCACGTAGAGGATGGCGGTCGTGATGTTGAAGGTGACCGCGAGGATGATCGCGATGATCACGCCCAGGATGCCGATCACCAGGTACTGGCGGTTCAAGTAGGCGGAAGCGCCCTCCTGGATCGCGGCCGCGATCTCCCGCATGCGCTCGTTGCCCGGGGATTGCCGGAGCACGAGCGCGGTCAGCGCCCCGGCGAACAGGACCGCGATCGCTCCACCCGCGATCGCCAGCAGAACCTGGCTATCCATCTACGTGCGTACCCCTCTCCGTCACTGATCTAGGAAGTTGGACTGGGACTGGCCAGGAGGTCCCCGCGGTAGGGCGGCTGCTTGAGCCGGTTGTCGAACTCGTCTACCGGGACGCTCGAGATGACATAAACGTTCGGATCCCCCGCCTTTTGAGCGTAGTAACCGCCGCCGTCAAATCGCTCCCTGCCGACCGTAAGGGTAAACGAACTCCCTGAGGCGACGCGGCAGGTCACCGTCCGGCTGGGAGCGTCGAGGCCGTAATCGCCGGGACGGGCGCCGCGCAGCGTGTCGTCGGCGGTGACGGAATGCAGGCTGTCGACCATTCCCCGCGCGAGGTCCTGCTGGGCCGGCCCGGGGCTCGGCTGGACGACCACCCAGGTCGCTCCCGCCGAGGGTCGCGAGACCTCGACCAGCCGGCCGTCGGCCGACCGGACACCCAGGTCGACGGCGCTGGCCACGTCGCAGGGAAAGAGCGCGGGCTGTGCCGGCCGGGGCCTGCTCACGCAGACCAGTGCGGCGACCAGGCCGGCCAGGACGACGAGGAGCGCCAGCGCGCCCTTCCCGCTGACCAATCCCCGCTCAGGCGGCGGCGACTGACCGGCGCCGGCCGAGGTAGACGAAGAGCCCGATGAGGAGGCAGAGCAATGGCGCCAGCAGGACGACCACCGCGAAGTTGATGTTGAAGTCCTGGTCGGTCAGGACCAGGGGCGAGGCCGCCGGCGGCTTGTTGGGCAGCGCGATCAGCTGGTCGTTGCCGGCCAGCCAGTCAAAGCTGCCCAGCAGCAGCTCGAGGTTGTACCCGGCCTGCGCCCCGATGGCGCGGTTCTCCGCAAACGCAGATGTCCCGACCAGCAGGATCCGGCCCTTCTTGGTGCCCGACGGACCGGCGCCCGGCTGGCCCGCCGGCAGGTCCTTCTCCATGGTCTCCATGAGGGTGAAGGGGCCGGGCTTGTCGCCCGAGCGGCGGCCGAGCTGGTTCAGGTCGCGGACGGTCGGAACCTCGTAGGCGCCGCTCGTGGTCTGCGCCAGGGGGACCGAGGTCACCCCGGCGACCGGCTTCGACGAGATCGCCGTGGCCTGCGGGAAGAAGGTCAGCCGGTTGGCGAGGTCGCGGGTGACCGGCGAGGAGCCGTAGCTGAACACGACCGGGGTGGTGACCTCGCCCTGGGCGTAGTGCGCGGGGTCGCCCTCGATGACGAGCCCGTTGTCCAGGCTGGCGCCGTAGGGCTTGAGCAGCGCGTTGGCGGAGTCGACGACGCCGGCGTCGATCCAGGGATCGCTGGCCAGGATCAGGCTTCCGCCCCGGTCGACGTACTGCTGGACGGCGGTCGCGACCTCGGCCGGGATCGCGCGCTGGAGGCCGACGATGGCCAGGACGTCGCAGTCGGCGGGAACCTTCGGCGATTGCGAGAGGACCACCTGCTTGGTGGTGAAGTTGTCGCTGCCGAGCTGGGTCCGGGCGCCCGAGTAGCCGAAATCCTGGGTTGCGCCCAGGTCGCGCTCGCCCTCGCCGGCGGCCCAGCAGATCTGGGGCGTGCGATTCGCCTCGAGCTTCAGGATCGCCGACGTGAAGTCGGACTCCGACTGGGAGCCGAGCAGCAGCACGGTCGGCTGCTTGTTCTTGTACTGGACCGCGAAGCTGCCGTTGATGTTGACGCCCAGGCGGTTGGCGAGCTCGGCGTGCGTGTCGGGGTTGACCACCGCGACCTTTATGTGGCCGGAGGCCTTGCGGTACTGGTCGAGCAGGCTCTGGGCGTTGCTGAGGTCGGACGGCGACGATCCGGGCCGGAAGAAGCCGGTGATGGTGACGTCTGAGTCGAGCTGCTTCAGGACGGCGATCGACTTCGGGGAGAGCGTGTAGCGGTGAGCCGACGTCAGGTCCAGCGTCTGCGAGGCACGGGAGGCGAGGACGTTGGCCATCACCAGGACGGCGATCACCGCGGCGCTCACGACCACCGTGAGCGAGCCGAATCGCGACTGCCGGCTGCGGACCAGGTCGAGCGCGGCGGTCGGCGCCAGCAGCCCGGAGCAGACGAGAAGCGCGACGCCGGCGATCAATGAGTAGCTGACCGTGCTGGTCATCTGCTGGGCGCTGAAGTACATGCCGAGCGCGGCCAGGAGCAGTAGAAACCCCGCGGCCAGGCAGGCGACGGCCAGCTTGCGATCCAGGTTCACGATCTCACCGCCACCGCCGCGACTCCAGAACCCGCGTGGCGATGAAGAGCGGGCCCGCGACCAGGCTCAGGAAGTACACGGCGTCCTTCAGGACCAGCTGGCCGTGGCTGAAGGAGGTCAGGTGGGTGCCGGCCGCCAGGTAGCCGAGCACATCCGAGACCGGCGGTTCGGCGAAGTCGCCGAAGCCGAGCGCGACATCGAGGATGACGAGGGTGACGAAGGTGCCGGCGGCGGCGATGATCTGGTTCTGGGTCAGGCTCGAGAACAAAAGCCCGACGGCAAGGAAGGCGGCGGCCGCCAGGAGCATCCCCAGGTAGCCGCTCAGCACCGGGCCCAGGTCCAGGTTGCCGACCGAGATGGTGAGGCCGAAGGGATGCAGCACCTGGTGCGCCGGCTGGTAGATGACCAGGAGGAGGGCGATCACGAACACGAACGCCGTCACGAGCATGTAGAAGAGCAGCGCGCCGAGCCACTTGCCGCCCACCAGCTCCCAGTCGCGCACCGGCGAGGTCAGCATGACCTCGAGGGTGCCCTGCCGGCGCTCCTCGGCCAGCAGGCGCATGGTCAGCAAGGGCGCGATCACGAGCGCGGTGAAGAAGACCAGGTCCGAGTAGACGAGGTCCATGGAGACGGGGTAGCCGAGCCGGACCGGCGCCAGGTACCCGATGTAGCCGATCAGGGGCGCCAGCAGAGCCGCCAGCACATAGCCGATCGGCGAGACGAAATAGGCGCCCAGCTCGCGCCGGGTGATGGCCAGCAGGTTGAGGACGCCGGTCCGCCAGAGAAGCTCGTAGGCGCCCGCCCGGCCCGGACTGCGAAGGTCCGGAACCGCCTTGGGGGCCGGCCGCCGCGCCCGTTCGGGGGCCTGCCCTGAGGCGCGCGGGTCTGGGTCCGGCGCCGGCTCAGCCATGCAGGCCCTCCTCCGCATCCTTGGTTTCCCGATCAGTTTCTTCGCCGGCTTGGTTTTGGCCCGCTTGGTTTTGCCCTTGGGCAGCCGCCGCCGACCCGTCCTGTTCCGGCCGGCTCCTCTGGGCGCCCACAGGCCGTGCTTCGCGGAGCTCGGGATCGGCGCCGGTCAGCTCGAGGTAGATGTCCTCCAGGCTGAGCGTCCGTGAGCGCAGCTGCCGGAGCCCGTGGCCGGCAGCCACGATGGCGCGCGCCAGCTGGTTCTCGAACTCCGTACCACGGCCGCTCACCGACAGCTCCCAGGTGCCCTCTTCGCCGGGGTTCACGAGCACGCTCTCGACGCCGTGCACGGACTCCACCGCGCGGATCAGGGCTTCCCGGTCGCCGGTGGCGATCACCTCGACCTCGGTAGCCTTGCCGCTCGCCAGCCGGCGCCCGAGGTTGCGCGGGGCATCGTCGGCCACCAGGCGACCCCGGTTGATGATGAGCACCCGATCGCAGGTGGCGCTCACGTCGCTCAGGATGTGGCTGCTCAGGATGACGGTGTGCTGCCGGCCCAGCTCGACGATCAGGTCCCGCGTCTCACGCGTCTGGGCGGGGTCGAGACCGGCGGTCGGCTCGTCCAGGATCAGGACGTCGGGATCGTGCACCACCGCCTGCGCCAGCCCCACACGCTGCCGCAGGCCGCCCGAGAGCCGGCCGATGACGTCATGCCGGCGCTCGGTCAGCCCGCAGACCTCGATCGCGTGGTCGATCCGCTCGCCGCGGCGGCGGGGGTGGACACCCCTCACTTTGCAGGCGAAGTCCAGGTAGCGGTCGACGCGCATCTCGTTGTAGAGCGGAGCGCTCTGGGGCAGGTACCCGACCCGCCGGCGGGCCGCCACCGGCTTCGCGAAGACGTCGAAGCCCGCGATCGAGGCGCGCCCCTCGCTGGCCGAGATGTACCCGGCCAGGATGCGCATGGTCGTCGACTTCCCGGCGCCGTTGGGGCCGAGGAAGCCGAGCACCTGCCCGCGGGGGACGGAAAAGCTCACGTCGGCGATGGCCAGGCGATCGCCGTAGTACTTGGTGAGGCCCTGAACTTCGATCAAAACCGGCCGCCCATTCTAGGTGCCGACGTTTAAGAGCTTACGTTCGCCGCGCCGGGCCGGCCGCGAGCCCGGTCCCGGAGCGCCCGCCGGCTCACCTGCCCCGGAACTCCGGCTGCTGCTTCTGGAGGAAGGCGACCACTCCGGCCACCGCGTCCTCGGTCAGGGAGGCTCTGGCGAAGTTGCGGGCCTCCAGCTGCAGCGCCTCGGGCAGGGGCAGGTCCTGGCCGCGTTCGACGGCATCCTTGATCATTGCCAGCGCCACGGTCGCCATCTTCGACAGGCGCCCGGCCAGCTCGGCGACTCCGTCTTCGAACTCCTCGGGGCCGAGCGCGAGGTGGACGAGGCCGATGTCGCATGCCTCTCGGGCCGAGAGCCGCCGCGATTCGTAGAGGAGGGGCAGCGCCCGCGCCTTCCCGATCAGCCTGACCAGCCGCTGGGTGCCGCCGGCGCCCGGGATGATGCCCAGTGCCGATTCCGTCTGGCCGATCCGGGAGCGGCCATCCTCGACCATGACGCGGTAGTCGCAGCAGAGGGCGAGCTCGCAGCCACCGCCCAGCGCGTGGCCGTTGATGGCGGCGATCACCGGCTTGGGGCAGGCGGCGATCCGGTCGAAGCCCTGGTTGCCCCGGGTCATGAACTCGACGATGCGATCCTCGGCATCGGGGCCGCTGCGGTCCACCCCGGCCATCTCGCCGAGGTCGGCGCCCACGCTGAAGTACTTTTCGTAGGCGCTCCGGAGGACGACCACGCGCACCTCCGGGTCCGCGCCAAGCTGGTCGAAGGCGGCGCCCAGCTCTGCTGTCAGGTCGCCCGCGATGGCGTTGTTGCCGTTGCGGTGCATGACGACCGTGGCGATGCCGCCCTCGCGCTGGATGTCAACCAGTTCCCCCATGTCCCTAGGCCGTGAAGAGCGGGATGCCGCCCGCAACCTCGATCGCCGCGCCGGTGATGTAGCCCGCCTCCTCCGAGCAGAGGAAGCCGATCGTGGCCGCGATGTGGCTGGGCTCGCCAAAGCGCTTGAAGACGGTGCGGTTCTTGAACCGCTCGTACATGCCCGCCTGGACCTGCTCGGCCGCCCGGGCGGCCTCGCTGCCGATGATTCCGGGCACGATCGCGTTGGCCGTGATGTTGTGCCTGCCTCCCTCGAGCGCGGCGGTTCTGGTCAGGCCCAGCACGGCCGCCTTGGTGGCCGAGTAGGACGCCTGGCCGAAGCCGCCCAGCGTGCCGGCGACCGACGACATGAAGATGATCCGCCCCCAGCCCTGCTCCTTCAGGTACGGCCAGGCCTCCTTGGTGCAGTTGAAGGACCCGGTCAGGTTGACCAGCACGTCCCGGTCCCAGAGCCGGTAGTCCATCTTCTCGATCGACGCCGTGTTGTCGAGGACGGCGGCGTTGTTGATCAGGATGTGGAGGGCGCCGAACTCGTCCTTGACGCGCTTGAACACCTCCGCGATCTGCTCACGGTTGGTGACGTCCATCTTGATCGCCACCGACCGGCGGCCCAGCTTCCGGATCTCCTCGGCGGTCTGGTTCGAGTAGACCCAGCCCTGCTGGCGGGCGACCTCCTGGAGCATCGAATTGGAGCCCTGGGCGGTGGTCTCGAGGTCGGGATCGTCCTCGATCAGGACATCGGTGATCACGACGTCGGCGCCCATCCGGGCGAGCCAGAGGGCGTCCTCGCGGCCGAGGCCGCGCGACGCGCCGGTGACGACGGCAACCTTGCCGGAAAGGTCGTACATGGCGGAGAGCCTCCAATCAGTGATCGCGAAGCGCGGCGAGATCCGCGCTCGGACTTGTGTTGTACGGAATCGTACTAGAACTGACGCGGCGCGTTAGAAGAGCTCGGCGACGCCCTTGGAGAGGATCGGCGTCCCATCCTGGCGCCGGGCCCACAGCTCGAGGCGGCCATCCTCGCGCTCCTGCCCGCCGAACTGGATCGGCTCTCCGGGTGTGACCATGCCCGCGAAGCGGACGGAGAGCCGCCTGAGCCGCGCCGGCTCGCCGCCCGCCGCCGCCACCGCCAGGTTGGCGAGCAGCCCCATCTGGAGCATGCCGTGGGCGATCACGTCCGGGAGGCCGACCGAGCGCGCGAAGGCGGCGTCCAGGTGGATCGGGTTGCGGTCCCCGGACGCCTCCGCGTACTCCGCAATCTGCTCCCGCGTGAAGGTGACCGTCCGCTCGGGCAGGGGGCTCAAGGCCGCACCACGAAGAGGGCGCGCGAGCTGCACAGAGGCCGGCCGTCCTCGTCCGAGCAGCGCGTTTCGAACGTGATGAAGCGGGCGCCCCGGCGCTCGAGGTCGCCGCTGACGCGGCCCCTGGCGGTCACCCGCTCACCGGGGCGGGGATGGCGCTCCCACTCGAACTCCTGCTCGGCATGGAGAAGGCGCGAGAAGTCGACCGCCGCCTCCGGGTCGGCGAAGAGCTGGGGCGCGGTCGCGCCCAGCGCGTAGACCGCGGCATAGGTTGGCGGCACCGCCGAGCCGGGATCGGCCCCGATCGCCCGCGAGAAGCGGGCCACCGCCTCGGCGTCGATGACGACCTCGACCGGCTCGTACTCCTTTCCGCTGACCGCCACGCGCTCTATGAAAACCGGTTGCGGTCGCGAATGCGAGCCAGCAGGCCGGGCCGGAGCTCGGTGTAGGCGTCGAGCACGAGCCGGCGGCTCGAGGAGGCCATCTCGGGCGGGCCGTAGGCGGCGACGGCGTAGGCCTCGGCCAGCCGGAGCGCGGGCTGCCGGAGCTCGGGCACCTCCTGGCCCAGCCGGCGTGCGAACTCGGCCGGGGTCTCGGCGTCCAGGTGCCGGACGCCGGCCAGCCGCGCCAGCAGAGCGGTGCGCTTCCAGGCGGCGCCGGCCGTGGTGGGGCGCAGGTAGCGCGAGACGGCGAGAAACAGGGCGGCGGCCAGCGCGACCAGGAGCCCGAAGAGAAGGAGCAGGTTGGAGGCGCTCGGGAAGCGGGAGCCGTAGCCGCCGGCGGAGATGCCCTCGTTGCCGGGGTCGAGGCCCTGCTGGCGCTCGTTGGGAGTGTTCGCGCCGGCGCTGTCGGCGGCCGCGGCCTGGGCCGGGTCGCAGAACTCGGAATCCTTGGTGCAGCCGCCGCTGGTGTTGCCTCGCGGGATCGGGAAGTAGGTGCCGTCAGGGGTCGGCTCGAAGGGGATCCAGCCGTAGCGCGGAAAGTAGACCTCGACCCACGTGTGGGCGTCCGATTCGCGGATCACGTAGCGCTGGAGCCGGTCGTCGTAGGTGCCCGGCCCGAAGCCGTTGACGAGCCGCACGGGGACCCCGAGCGACCGCAGCAGGTCGCCCATGGCGGTCGCGAAGTACTCGCAGTAGCCCTCCTTGCTGTCGAAGAGGAAGAACTGCATGGGATCGCTGCCGTGCGGGTCGGGTGGCTTCAGGTTGTAGGTGAAGTTCGTGCGCAGGTAGCTCTCGATCGCCTGCGCCTGGTCGTACGGGGTGGTTTTCCCGGCCGTGATCTCCTGGGCCAGCCGCTGGATGCGCTGCAGAGTGGCCGGCGGCCGGTAGGCGCCGCCTCCCCGCGCCAGCGGCGCGGGCGGCGCCGTGGCGCCCGGAGCACGGCTCAGGCCGGCGAAGTTGCGGTAGGGGTCGAGCCAGTCGCGGTAGTCGGTGCCCGCCGACTGGAGGTCGGTCTCGCCGGCGGCTGAATAGACCACGGTCACCGCGTACTGCCCGGCGCCGCCCAGCTTGCCGGCGCCGGAGACGCGATCCAGCGCGTCCAGCTTGTCGCCCGGCTGAATGGCCCCGCCCCCGGGCGCGCCCACCACCTGGCGGGCTGTGACCGGGCGGTCGACCTTGTAGAGCTGGCCCGGATAGAAGATGAGATCGCTGTTGCCCTGCGGCGGTTTCAGCATCTGGATCTTCAGCGCGCCGATTCCGAGCGCGTGGTAGTCCTCGGCCATCTGGACCACGCTGTTGGCATTGACGGTCACCGGCGGGCTGAGATCGCTGGGGTCGGCCGAGTAGCGCCACTGGCTCATCGTCGTGATCACGGCATCGGTCCCCCGAAAGTAGCGAGGGCCGCTGTAGCTGTTGTCGAGCACGTAGGTCATGACGACGCCGCCGGAGCGGTTGAGAGGACCGCTCAGCACCACGTTGGAGGAGAAGCCGATGGAGGTGCCGGCCGCCGCGCCGCGGCCGAACGCGACCGGGTGGTTGAGGCGCTGGTTCAGCTCCGCCCAGCCCCTGAAGGAGCCGTTCTCGATGTCCACCGTCTTGTCGACAGTGCTCAGCGGGGGCAGAAAGATGCCGAGCAGGACGACGCCCGCCAGCACCAGCACCCCGCTCTCCCAGAAGTCCCAGCTGGCATCGTCGCTGAGCTTGATGCGGCGGCTGCGCGCGTCATCGCGCTGCCGGTGGTAGTGCGTCCAGAGCAGCAGCACCAGCGTCTGGATGAGAAAGAAGAGCATGAAGCCCTGCTGCCCGTCGGGATAGTTGAGGAGCGTGGTCGCGAAGGCGGCCGCGCCCGGCACCAGGCCCAGCATCGGCTGCCGCCATCGCATCACGCACCAGCTCAGCCAGGCGCCGACGATCCAGAAGAGCAGCGCCATCAAATAGAGGTAGAAGGCGGGGTCGGTCCACGCCGCGCCAGAGAGCACCCGCTGCGTCCAGGCGCCGGCGAGCCCGACCAGGTCGCTCGGATCGCCCGGATGAGCCGCGTGCATGCCGGATGCCGACGCCACCAGTGCGGCCAGCGGCGCGGCTCCGA
Source organism: uncultured Actinomycetes bacterium (assembly GCA_964383855.1). Lineage (GTDB taxonomy): Bacteria > Chloroflexota > Dormibacteria > Dormibacterales > Dormibacteraceae > CAZHAC01. Next base: position 31,727 of record CAYLIP010000011.1, read on the forward strand.
GCAGCGCCGTCACCCCGACCGCCGAGGGCACGCTGCGCACGACGGCTGCCCCTCCCATGAGCAGGGCGGCGATGAGCGCCAGGAGCACGATCGAGTTGGACCCCGGCACCCACTGCGCCTGGGCGGTCGAGTCGGCGATCGTGTAGGTGAGCAGGAGCACGAGGACGAAGGCGACGACGGCGCCGCCGGGCAGGCGCGCTCGCAGGCCTGCCAAACCCCGGCTAGGCAATGCGGATTGCATCGCGACTCCTCATCAGGCGGCCGAAGTCGTCCCCCTTGCGGACGACGTAGAGGTCGACGTCGGACCCGAGGTCGAGAGCCAGCGTCTGCTCGGGTCCGCCGAAGCTGGACGCGTCGACGTAGAAGGCGATCAGGGCCGTGCCGCGCCCCCGGATCGCCTGCAGCGTGTGCACCCATTTCGAGCTCGGGTTGGGGCTGATGACCGCGATCGCGCGGCGCGGCAGCCTGCGGATCCGGTCCCAGGCCAGCGCGGTCGCCAGGTCACTCGTCGAGTCGGCCTGGGCGACGGCCAGGTAGTCGAGGATCAGCCGGTCCTGCCGGAGCGCGCGGTGAGGCTCGAGCAGCGTTCCCCGGGCGTCGTTTGCGATCAGCCCCACGCGCCGTCCTCGCGCGTGGACCTGGAGCGCGACCGAGGCGGCCAGGCTGATCGAGTACTCGAGCGTGGATTCCATGCCCTCGCCGTGGTGCACCCTCCGATCGAGGTCGAGCACGACCCAGATGTCCGCCGTCAGGGGCTGCTCGAAGGTCTTGCTCATGAGCCGGCCGTGCTTGGTCGTAAGCGGCCAGTGGATGCGCCCGAAGGCGTCGCCCGGCGTGTAGTCGCGCACGCCGCCGGTCTCGGGCGGGTAGTCCGCCCAGTTGCCGAAGCGCTGGGCGGTTCCGGCGTGCTGGGAGGCGGGCATCAGCAGCTCGGGGAGCGAACGCACCGCCGGGTAGACCAGGACCGACCGGCGATCGCCGAAGCCGACCTGGGCCGAGAAGAGCCCGAAGGGCTCGCTGGCGCGGACCCTGGTGGGGCCGAAGGTGACCCAGCCCCGCTGCCGGTAGACGCCGCGCGTCCTCCAGACCACGGGCTCGCGGCCCAGGCTGACGACCCGGCCCGGCTGGTAGTCCGGAAGCCGGCCCAGGTCGCGGACCTCGCACCACGGCGCCGGCATCCGGCCGGAACGGCTCACCGTGAACGTCTCCTCGAACGATTCGCCGACCGTGGGCTGGCCGGCGTCGAGCACGCGCTCGACGTGGATGCCGCGCAGGGCCAGGCGCGGCCAGGCCCAGGCCAGCCCGAAGAGCAGGCAGAGCGCGTAGGCGAGCGCAAAGGCGGGCCGGATCGCGGTCAGGTAGGCAAAGAAGAGAAGGAGGAGGAGGCTGAGCCCGAGGATGGCCCGGCTCATCGGCGGCCGGCTGCCCTACCGCCCCCGGTCATCGAAAGCGGTCTGCGGGACGGGCTCGCGCTCCATGAGCTGGACGAGGATGCGGGCGGCGGTCTGCCCCTGCATCTCGGCGTTCGGTCGCAGGATCACGCGGTGGGCGAGCACCGGCTCGACCAGCGCCTTGATGTCGTCGGGCACCACGTATTCGCGCCCGAGGACGGCGGCCCGGGCCTGGGCGGCATGGAACAGGTTGAGCGTGCCGCGCGTGCTCGCGCCGAGCGCGATCTCGGGATGGCTGCGCGTCCGCTCGACGAGCCGGGCCACGTACTCCTTCAGGCCGGTCTTGACGTAGATCTCGCGGACCGCCCGCTGCGCCTGCTGCAGCTCGCTGGGCGAGACGACCGGCTGGAGCTCCTCGAAAGGCGACTCCACCTTGTCCTTGCCCAGCAGCTGCGCCTCCTCCTTGGCGGTGAGGTATCCGAGCTTGACGGTCATGAGAAAGCGGTCTAGTTGAGCCTCGGGCAGCGGAAAGGTGCCGGAGTACTCGACCGGGTTCTGGGTCGCCATGACCATGAAAGGCCGGGGCAGCTCGTGGGTCTCCCCGTCGATGGTCACCTGCCGCTCCTCCATCGCCTCCAGCAGGGCGGCCTGGGTCTTCGGTGTGGCGCGGTTGATCTCGTCGGCGAGCAGGACCTGGGCGAAGACCGGCCCCGGCCGGAACTCGAACTCGTTCAGCTTCTGGTTGAAGGCGCGAACGCCGGTCACGTCCGACGGCAGGAGGTCGGGCGTGAACTGGATGCGGCGGAAGCTGCAGTCGAGTGAGCGCGCGATCGACTTCGCGAGCATGGTCTTGCCGACGCCGGGCACGTCCTCGATCAGCAGGTGACCCTGGCAGAGCAGGGTGATCAGGCAGAGCCGGATCTCGTCGTCTTTGTTGACAATCGCGCGGCCGACGTTCTCGAGCAGGGGCTCGCAGACTCGCCGGACGCTGTCGAGCGAGACCTGGTCAGCCTGCGGGCTCACAGCGCCCCGCTCCCCACCACGATGAGGCCGATTATAGGTACGGCCCGGCGAGAAGCCAGTGATGATCGGGCCGCATCTGGGATCAGATCGTTTGACAGCGGTTCTGGCACCTTGTTAGCCTCTCGCGGTCTGAGTCAGCCGCCTGCCAAGGGCGGCCACCACTAGGGGGTAGTGTTTGCCGGTACTCAGCCGATACGTCATGCACGCCGCGGTCCTCGTGATCGCGCTCACGGTCTCTGGCTATGCCTCGGCCTCGGGCGACCTGAACCCTTCTCTCAGGCTCCGGCTGGGCGTCGTCAACGCCGAGGGCCAGACCACGCAGCAGGGCGGGACGGTCGGTGACGTATCGCTGGGGCGGCTCTCGACCATCATCAAGCCGGTCGAGCTGCCGACCGGCCCGCCCGTCTCGCACGCCGCGCAGACATACACGGTGGTGGCCGGCGACACCGTGCAGTCGATCGCCGACCGCTCGGGCATCACGGAGGACGACGTTCGCGCCTCGAATCCGCAGCTCTACCGAGGAGCGCAGGTCAAGCCGGGTGACGTCATCGCCCTGCCGCCGGTGCATGGGTTCGTTTACACGGTGGCCGACGGCGATTCCGTGGGCTCGGTCGCGTCCCGGTTCCAGGTCGACAGCGCCACCCTCGCGCAGTTCAACTACCTCAACTCGCAGGCGCTGGTGTCGGGCATCCAGCTCGTGGTGCCCGGCGGCCTCAACCCCGACCTCTATCCGCGCCGGGCGTCGAACGAGCCACCCCACCTGGGCTCTTACGCGAACGGCAAGTTCGCCTACGGGTACTGCACCTGGTACGTCGCCAGCCGGCGGCCGGTGCCGTGGACCGGCGATGCGTGGTCGTGGTTCGGCAACGCCCGCGCCATGGGCTTCCCGACCGGGCAGACGCCGCAGCCGGGCTCGATCATGGTGACCTGGGAATCGTGGGTCGGGCATGTGGCGTACGTCGAACAGGTCAACGCGGACGGCTCCTACGTGGTTTCGGAGATGAACTACGCGGGCTGGGGCCGCATCGACACCCGGACGATCAGGCCCGGCGGGGTGCCCTTGATCGGCTTCATCTACGGGCAGTAGGCCGGGGGCCGGGGGGGCCGGGGGGGCCGGCGGCCGATTCCGCTCCTGCGCCCGCACATGTGCCGAATTCGGAGCTCTGATC
>CAYLIP010000011.1:35409-51253 GCA_964383855.1 uncultured Actinomycetes bacterium
GCGCCCGCACATGTGCCGAATTCGGAGCTCTGATCCGCGCAGGCGCCCGCACATGTGCCGAATTCGGAGCTCTGATCCGCGCGGGCGCCCGCACATGCGCGGTCAGGCGGCGAGCAGCAGCGCGGACATGACCTCGGCCACCACCGACTCCGGCGCGCGGAGGACATCACCGCCGGCAAACCGCAGGGGCCGGTAACCGGAGCCCAGCAGCCGGTTCTGGCGGCGGTTGTCCTCGAGAAGGCTCTCTCGATGCGTGGCGCCGTCGTACTCGATCGCCAGGCGGAAACGCCGGTAGTAGAGGTCGACCCGGGCCAGGAAAGCGCCGCCGTCGTCGTAAAGCTCGACCTGCGACTCGGGTCGCGGCAATCCGGCCAGGACGATGAGCATGCGCAGCCGCGTTTCCATCGGGGACTCGGCGCCGGGGTCGGCGAGGTCGACCACCTCGCGCAGCCTCTTCACGCCCTTGGCCCTGGCGTGCCGGCCGATCCACCCGTCCAGCTCTTCGGTCGTCACCCGGCCCAGCCGCAAGGCCGAATCGACCAGGACGACCGCTTCCACCAGGGGAAGGCGGGTTACCACGTCAGCCAGCGTCCGCAGGGCGGTCGTGACCCGAAGGCCCCTGATCGTCTCCACGTCGCCGGCATCGAGGCTCGCTCGCCGGACACTCATTCCAACCCTCCCTGAGACCCCGCTCTGGCGCGGCATCGTGACTTCGACCAGCGTGGGCGGCGGCACGTCCAGCCCATGCACCCAGGCGGCGGTGCGGCCCGAGAAGACCGCTGCCTCCGGCAGTCGCAGCGCCAGGGCCGCCAGGAGCAGGGCGGGGCCGCCCGCCAGCCCCCGCCAGGCGTAGAGACCTGGCCCCAGGCGTCGCCAGCTGCGGCCTTTCAGCTGGTCGCGCGTGAGCCCCACTCGCCGGGCGTCCTGGAGAGTGAAGGGACCCTCCGTCAGCTCCATGGGGATGAGCGGCCGTCTGCCCATGCCACGACCATGAGACCCGCCGCGGCGGCCGACAACAGTGCCTGTAAAGATCGGTTTTTGGCACAGGCGCCCGCACATGCGCCGAATTGGGCCGCGGATAAGGCGCAGGCGCCCGCACATGCGCCTTATCTGCCTCGCCGGCTACCCGGCCTCCGCGTCCTCCTCGACCAGGCGCAGGTTGTGGTTGGCCGGCGCCATCCCCAGGTGCCGCGCGAAGAACCCGGCCACCCGCTCCACGTAGAGCGCGCGGTCGGCGAAGTAGGCCCCGGCATGCGGCGAGCCCTGGACCACCCAGATCTCCCGCGGCCCCCGGTAAGCGTCATAGAGGCGCCGCGAGTGGTGGACCCCGGTGATCTCATCGGCTCCGCCGTGGATGAAGAAGAGCGGGCGCGGCTCGAGCGAGGAGAGCACGGCGAAGGGCGCCGCATCCCCGAGCCGGGCGCCGGTGCGCCAGCGCAGCCAGAGGGCGGCCAGCCACACAAAGGGACCGCCCGGCAGCTTGACCGCGCGCCGCACGTTCTCCCGCACCAGCATCGAGGCGTCCGAGTAGGCGCTGTCCAGCACCAAGGCCTCCACCCCCGGCTCGCCGGCCGCCCCCAGCAGCGAGACCGCGGCCCCCATCGAGTACCCGAGCAGCCCGATCCGGGCGTCGCGCACCCGGCGGCGGGCAAACGCGATCACGGCCTGCAGCTCCAGGACCTCCCGCACCCCGAGCGTGATCGGCGCCCGGTCGGCGCCCGCGTATCCGCGGTAGGAGTAGGTGATCACGTTGAAGCCCTTGCGCCAGAGGGCCACGCAGATCCCGAGCACGGCCGAGCGCGAGCCCTTGTGGCCGCCGGAGACGATCACCACCTGCGCGGTGCCCGGGTTGCGCAGGAACCAGGCGCCGAAGGCGACGCCGTCGGCGGCCGCCAGGTCGACCTCCTCGTAGTCGGCCTGGAATTCCCAGGGCGTGAACTGGAAGTCCTCGACCGCAATCGGGACGAAGAGCCGCCGGTAGAGGATGGCGGTGAGCAGGACGTACACCGCGGTCAGAACGAGGAGGGCCGCCACCAACCAGAGCACGACCATCGCAATCACCTCTGAGTCTATGGGCGCGGAGGCCTGTCGGTCCGGGCCGGCGGCGCCGCCACGCCGCTCTGCGCCTCCTCGTACCGCGCCAGCACGAACAGCAGCAGGGAGAGCCGGTTAACCCAGCGCCGAGCCTCGGCATGACCGCCCGCCCCCTCGCCGACCATGGTCACCAGCCGCCGCTCCGCCCGGCGAACCACAGTCCGGGCCACATCCAGGGCGGCCGAGCCGGGCGTCGTGCCCGGGAGCACGAACTGCCGCGGCATGGGCGCCGCCGCCTCCAGCTCCGTCATCAGTTCCTCCAGCCGCGCCACGTCGCTGGCCTCGATGCTGCCGAAGCGCCCCGCCGCCGACTCCTCGGTGGCCAGCTCGGCACCCAGCCGGTAGAGCCCGCGCTGCAACTCCTCCACCACCTCGGCCACCCTCGCCACCGAGGTCAGCGCCCTGGCCAGCCCGAGGGAGCTCGACGCCTCGTCAACCGTCCCGTAGGCCTCGACCCGCACATCGTCCTTGGCCGCGCGGGTCCCGCCCAGAAGGCCGGTCGTCCCGTCGTCCCCGCTGCCGGCCAGCTCCAGCATCGGCCGGCGCCGCTTCTTGCTCAGCTGAAGACCTGGCCCAGCTCGTAGAGCTCGCGGGGCACCCGGCGGGTCTCCTTGATGACGTCAGCCAGCGGCACCACGTGCACCCCGCCATCCTTGCGGATGGGAATGACCCCGGTCTTGCCCGAGGTGATGAGGTCGGCCGCCCGCACGCCCAGGCGCGTCGCCCAGATCCGGTCGGCGGAGGAGGGTGAGCCGCCGCGCTGCAGGTGGCCGAGCACGGTGACCCGGGTCTCGAACCCGGTCTCCTTCTCGATCAGCCGTGAGAGCGCGTCGCCGACGCCGCGCTCGGAGAGCTGCACGTGGCCGAAGGCGTCGGTGCGCGCCGCCGCCTTGCCGTCGCCGGCCGCATCCGGCTCACCGCCCAGGTTCACCCCCTCGGCCACGACGATGATCGAGTAGTCCCGCCCGGCACCGCGCCGGTCGTAGAGATGCTCGACGATGTCCTCGATCCGGACGTCGAACTCGGGGATCAGGATCAGGTCGGCGCCGCCGGCGAGGCCGCCCATCATCCCGACCCAGCCGGTGTCACGCCCCATCACCTCGACCACCATCACCCGGTGGTGCGCCGAAGCCGTGGTGTGAAGCCGGTCGAGCGCCTCGACGACGATCCCGACCGCGGTGTCGAAGCCGATGCAGAACTCGGTCAGCGAAAGGTCGTTGTCGATCGTCTTGGGCACGCCGACGACCAGCGCTCCATGCTCGTGCATGGCCCTGGCCACCGATAGCGTGTCGTCGCCACCGATCGCGACCAGGCCGTCGATGCCGAACCTCTTGAGGGTCGACATCACCTTGTCCACGCCCTTGTCGACCTTGAGGGGGTTGGTGCGGGAGGTGCCGAGCACGGTGCCGCCCAGGGGCAGGATGTCGCGCACCAGCTCCAGGGTCAGCTCGTCGATGTCGCCCTCCAGCGCCCCCGCCCAGCCGTTCTTCACTCCGCTCACCCGGTGCCCGAGGGCGATCGCGCGCCAGGTCACTCCGCGGATCGCGGCGTTCAGGCCGGGCGCGTCGCCGCCTCCGGTCAGGATGCCGATTCGCATGGGTCCAGATTAACTTCGACCATTCGCGATCCCGGCCAGCCGGTTGAGATCTAGGTCGGCGACCGAAGCCACCCGGAGGTCGGCCGCGCTCAGGTCCAGGCCGTCCGTGAGTGGACCCGGCACGGCCACGCAGCGAAGGCCGGCGGCACGAGCCGAGGCGATCCCATGCGGCGAATCCTCGATCGCCACCGCCTCGGGCGCCGTCACCCGCAGGCAGTCGATCACGGCGCCGTAAACGGCGGGATCGGGCTTGCCGGCGCCGCCGACATCGTCGCGGCAGCGCACGCAGTCGAAGCGGTCGAGGAGGCCTCGGCTCTGCAGGTGACCGTGCACCCAATGCCGGGTCGAGCTGGAGGCGACGCCCAATCTCAGGCCCGCCTCCTTGGCCGCCTGTATCAGCTCGAGGACTCCCGGCTGCAGGGGCTGCGCCTCGGCCAGCTCCAGCTCGCGGGCATGGGCCAGCCGGCGCACCTCTTCGCGGTCGAGCTCCTGGCCGATGCGCAGCTCGAGCTCGCCGATGGCGTCGAAGGTGTTGGTGCCGACGATCGTCTTCCAGAACTCGATCGACAGCTGCTCGCCGTGAGCGGCGAAGGTCTCGGACCAGGCCCTGAAAACGGGCGTTTCGGTCTCGATGATCAGGCCGTCGAAGTCGAAGACGATCGCGCGCAGCATTCCGCGATGATCTTCAGCGATATGCCAGGGTCGATCCTCGGCAACGCGGTCCGCCGGCGGGAGGACCCGCGCCTGGTCACCGGCGCCGGCCGGTACACGGCCGACCGCACCCCGGAGGGCTGCCTGCACGCCGCCTTTGTGCGCTCGCCCAGCGCCCATGCCCGGCTGGCCGCCGTCGACCTCACCGCCGCCACCGCGGCTCCGGGCGTGGTGGCCGCCTACGCGGCCGCCGACCTCGGGCTTCGTCCCCACCAGCCGTACCCGGTCGTCGGCGAGGCCTTCGCCCGCCCACCGCTGGCCGACGGGGTCGTCCGGTTCGTGGGCGAGGCGGTGGCCGTGGTGATCGCGGAGACCCGCGCCCAGGCGGTGGACGCGGCCCAGGTGGTCGACATCGAGTACGAGGCGCTGCCGGTCGCCGCCACGCCGCAAGCGGCGGCCGCCGAGGGCGCGCCGGTGCTCTTCCCGGCGTGCGGCACCAACGTCGCCTTCCGGGCGCACGCCGGCGAGCCGGGAGCGCTGGATGGGGCCGAGGTGGTGGTGCGCCAGCGGATGCTGAACCAGCGCCTGGCGCCGGTCCCGCTGGAGGCCAACGACGTCCTCGCCATCCCGGACGGAGACGGCCTCACCGTGTACGTCGCCACCCAGACGCCCTTCCAGGTTCGCGACAGCCTGGCCGAGGCGCTGGGACTCGACGAGGAGTCGGTTCGCTGCGTGGCCGGCGACGTCGGCGGTGGCTTCGGGGCCAAGACGTTCCTGCAGGCCGAGCACCTGGTCGTGGCGGCCGCGGCCAGCCGGCTCCGCCGCCCGGTGAAGTTCGTGGAGACGCGTTCCGAGAACCTCGTCGCCATGAAGCACGGGCGCGCCCAGGCGCAGGAGGTCGCGATCGGCGCCACCCGCGACGGGCGCCTGACCGGCATCGAGGTGAGAGCGCTCCAGGATGCCGGCGCCTATCCCGAGATGGGTGCCGCCCTCCCGATCATGACCGGGCAGATGCTGGCCGGGGTCTATGACTTCCCCCGGGCCCATTTCGTGGCCGAGAGCTACGCCACCAACACCACCCCGGTCGGCTCCTACCGCGGTGCCGGCAGACCGGAGGCGACCGCCGCCCTCGAGCGCGCGATCGACCTTCTGGCCGGCGAGCTCGGGCTCGATCCCGCCGAACTGCGCGTGCGAAACCTGGTCCCGGCCTCAGGCTTCCCCCACACGACGCCCACGCACGCGACCTACGACAGCGGCGACTACGCCCAGGCGCTCCGGCGAGCGCTCGAGCTCTGCGACTACGCCGGCCTCCGCGCCGAGCAGCGGCGCCGCCGGGAGGCCGGCGAAAGGCCCCTGCTCGGCATCGGGATCGCCTGCTACGTGGAGATGACGGCGCCGTTGACGGTCACCGAGTACGCGGAGGTCGAGCTGCGGCCGGACGGCCGCTTCGCCGTCAAAGCGGGAACCATGAGCACCGGACAGGGGCACGAGACCACCTTCGCGATGATCGCCGCCGCCAGGCTCGGGGTGCGGCTGGAGGACGTCGACGTGCTCGAGGGCGACACGGCGGTTGTGCCCCGGGGCGAGGGGACGAGCGGATCTCGCTCGGTCCAGCTCGGGGGAAGCGCGGTCGACGGAGCGGCGGCCGAGGTGCTCGAGCTGGCTCGAGCCGCGGCCGCCGAGCTCCTGGAGGCGGACCCCGGCGACATCGAGCCGGTGGCGGGCGGCCTCGGCGTCCGCGGCGTGCCCGGCCGCGCTGTCAGCTGGACGCGGATCGCCGCCGCCAACCAGGGGCTGCGAGCCGAGCACGACTTCTTCACCGAGGGCTCGACCTTTCCCTTCGGGGCCCACGTCGCGGTGGTGGAGGTCGATCCCGAAACCGGCGCCGTCTCCATGCTCCGGCATGTCGCCGTCGACGACTGCGGCAGCATCGTCAACCCGCTGCTGGTCGAGGGCCAGGTCCAGGGCGGTATCGCGCAGGGCATCGCGCAGGCACTGTTCGAAGAGGTCGTCTACGAGGCCGACGGCACTCCCCGGTCGGCGACCCTCCTCGACTACTCGGTGCCGACCTGCAACGAGATGCCGCCCATGCTCCTGGGAACCACGATGACGCCGACAGGGCTCAACCCGCTCGGCGCCAAGGGCATCGGGGAGTCGGGGACGATCGGGTCAACGCCGGCGGTCTGGAACGCCGTCATCGACGCCGTCGCGCACCTCGGCGTCCGCCACATCGAGATGCCGCTCTCGCCCGAGCGGGTGTGGCGCGCGATCCACCAGCCCGGGCGGGAATGAGCGTCGTCTTCGCCGCCATCGCACCCCACGGCGGAATCGCCGTCCCGGAGGCGGTGGCGCCCGAAGCCGCCGCCCCCGCCGCCGCCATCACCGGGGCGCTGCGGGAGCTTGGCAGCCGGTTCAGAAAGACGCGGCCGCAAACCGTTGTCGTCTTCACCCCCCACAACGTCCACGTCGATGGCCACCTGGCGGTCATCGTCGCCGGCCGCGTCGGAGGCGGCCTGGAGGGCTCTCGGGAAGCGGTCGCCCTGGAGCTCGAGACGGACCGCGAGCTCGCTCTCGCCCACCTCCAGGAGCTGCGCGCCAGCGGCCTCCCCGCGCTCGGGGTCAGCTATGGAAGCAACGATCCCGGGAGCGCGGTCATGCCCATGGACTGGGCCGTGCTGATACCCCTCTGGTTCATGGCCCGCTCCGCCGCCTCCGCCCCCCGGCTGGTGGTGGTCAGCCCGGCCCGCGAGCTCGGCCCCCAGGCGCATGTCGAGGCGGGGCGCGCGCTGGCCCGGGCGATCGCGGCCTCCGGCCGGAGGGCGGCGGTCGTCGCCAGCGCGGACCACGGCCACGCCCACCGGGCGGAAGGCCCGTTCGGGTTTGACCCGGCCGCCGCCGAGTACGACCGGCGGGTGCTGGAGATCCTCCGGTCCGGCAACCTGGAAGCGCTGCTCGAGTTCGAACCGGGGTTCGTCGACTCCGCCAAGGCGGACAGCTGGTGGCAGATGCTGATGCTGCTGGGCACCCTCGGGACTCCGGCCAAGGTCGACGTGCTGGCCTATGCCGCGCCCACCTATTTCGGAATGCTCTGCGCCCAGCTGGAGGTACCGATCGCACAAGGCGCGCTATAACCTTTACTTAGCGTGCTGTTAACGAGCTGGACATCGATGGCGCCCCTGCTCGGGGTCCGCGGACTGGCCGGCGGCGTGTTCGTCGTCGTCTTCGCGCTGATCTCCCAGGTCCTGCGGCCGAAGATGTTCGCCGGGCTGTTCGGGGCTGCGCCCTCGGTTGCACTGGCGAGCCTGCTGGTGGCCGGGCTCACGCGCGGACCGGCCAAGACCGTCCCCGACGCCACCGGGATGCTGATCGGCGTCGCCGGGATGGTCGCCTACTGCATCGTCGCCGCCCTGCTCCTCTCCCGGATGGGCGCCCTGGCCGGGTCGCTCATTTCCTGGGCGGCCTGGTTCGTGGCCGCGATCGGGCTCTACCTTCTGGTGGCGGGATGACCGGCGAAGAGCGGCGGAGCCTCCACGTCGGGATGGACCTTGGCGGGCTGCGCCACCTGACCATCGGGCAGTTGGGGATCCGCTTCGCCTTCGGCGCAATCATCTCGACGGTGGCGGCCATCGCGGGCCTCCGCTTCGGACCTGCCGTGGGAGGCCTTTTCCTCTCCTTTCCGGCCATCCTGCCCGCATCTCTGACCCTGATCGCCCGCAAGGACGGCGAGCACCCGGCCCAGGTGGACGCGATCGGGGCGATCGGCGGCGCCATCGCGCTCGGGGTCTTCGCGGTGGTCACCATCCTGCTCCTGCCCAGGGCGCCGCTGGCTGTGACCCTCCTGGCCGCCACGGCCTCCTGGCTCGTGTCGGCGACCGGCCTCTATTACTCTGCCGCCTACCTGCTGGCGAAGATGGGACGCGATACCGGCGCCCCCGACCGGGATCGCTCGCTCCAGGCAAACCGGGCTCACTGAAAGCCGCCGCCGCAAGCTTTCCTCCCGGCAGCCGTCGATCGGCATGGAGGGAGAGTGAGCACCCAGATCGGAGACGCCCTGACCGGGCGGTCAAGCCCTGCCCGCGACCGGAGTTCGCGGATCGCTTCCGGCGCCGTCGCGCTGGGCATCGCGCTGCTGATGGCCACCTTCCTCTTGGGTCGAGGGCCGGGCACCCTGATCTGGATGGCCGGTGGCGCGCCCGGCTGGCTGCCCTTCGCCGGCGCCGGGGCGACCTGGCTTCCGTTCCACGGCAGCAAGGCTTCCAACACTCCCCCCCACCGGCCGGCGCCCTCCGCTGCCCCTGTGACGGCTGCCACCCCCAAGCCGACGCCGACCGCCACACCCAGGCCGGAGCCGACCTCGACCCCGAAACCGACGCCGACACCGACCCCGAAGCCGACCCCCACTCCGACGCCGCGCCCGACGCCGACGCCGACCCCTGTCCCGACGCCTGCGCCGACGCCGGCGGGGCAGCTCTTCAGCGACAACTTCGAGGCCGACACGCTGGGGGCCGCCCCCGCCGGCTGGACCGCCGCCAGCGGCGGCTGGAAGGTCGTCCTGGACGGGACGAAGGTGCTCAGCGTCGACGGCAGCGGCCTGATCGAAACCGGCAGCCCGGCATGGACCAACTACCGGTTGTCCGCGTCGGTGAAGGCGCCCGCGTCCGGATACGCCAAGCTGATCGCGCGCTACCAGAACGCGCAGTACTTCTACGTCTGCGGCCTGGAGAACGGGTCCACGCTCTTCCTCGGCAAGATGTACGGCGGGACCTGGTATGGCTTCAACACCGCCGCCTACGCCTACTCAGCCACAGCCTGGACGTCGGTCAGCTTCACCGTATCCGGCAACAACCTGACCTGCAGCGCCACCGACCCCGCCACCGGGCGCACGGTGAGCGCCACCGCAAGCGAGACGTATTTCTCGAGCGGTCCGATCGGGGCCATCGTGTCCGGCGGCGCCGAGTTCGACAACGTGACCGTGACCGCGGTCTAAGGAGCTGCAAGCCACCTCCCGCTCGGCGGGAGGAGGGTCAGCGAACGGTGACGACCGTCCGCGCGCAGCGGCTGAGGTCGGTCTCCCGCGGCCGGCAGACGACCAGCGTGTCCTCTCCCGACGCGGCCTCGGGCGGCACGATGCCGGTCTGCCGGTAGCCGCCGTCGGCGCCGACGGTGGTGTCGAGCTGGCTGATGGGAGCGATCCCCCGCGTGGTGTAGAAGCCGGCCTGGACCGTGGTCCCGGGCGCGAAGCCGCCGCCCGCGACGGTGATCGACTCTCCGCGCGACACCGGCCCGCTGGGGCTGATGCTGGCGGTCAGCGCCCGCCGGGCCGGGGTCGGCGTTTCCGGGCTCGTCTGCGGGGTGGGCGTGGCCAGGACGCGACCTCCCCCGCCGGCCTGGGAGGCTGCGATGGCGCCGATACTGGCCAGCGCCAGAACCAGGACGGCGGCGCCCACGCCCCACGCCCAGCGCCGGGAACGGCCCCCGGCGGCGGGCGGGGCAGGCGGCGCCATCGGCATCGCAACCGTCGCGCCCGGCAGCTCCACCGGCCGGGGACCCGCTGTCGGCCGTCGCTCGTCGACGCGGCCGGCGGCGGCCGCCTCCAGGGCGCCCACCATCTCGATGCAGGTGGAGTAGCGCTCGGCGGCGTCCTTGGCCAGCGTCCGGAGGATGGCCCGGTCGACCAGCGGGTTGAGGGCCGGGTTGAGCCGGCTGGGCGGCTCTGGCGGGGTGTTGACGTGGGCGTAGAGGAGTTCCATCAGCGCGCCCGTGAAGGGCAGGCGGCCGGCCAGGAGCTGGTAGGCGATCACGCCGAGCGCGTACTGGTCGGCGGCGCCGGTGAGCGGTTTGCCGTTCGCCTGCTCGGGCGAGATGTGGGTCGGGGTGCCTGAGACGAGGCCGGTCGCCGTCAGCGACTCCTCCGTGTAGAGCTTGGCCAGGCCGAAGTCGGCGAGAACCGGCTGAAGCTCGCCATCGAGGAACACGTTGGCCGGCTTCACGTCCCGATGGAGCACGCCCTGCGCGTGGGCGTAGTCCAGGGCCTGAGCCAGCGGGCGGAGCAGCGTCAGCGCCTCGGCCACCGAGACCGGGCTGGGCGGCATCCTCTCCTGGAGCGAGCCGTTGGGCATGTACTCCACAGCCATGTAGGGCTGACCCGCGAACTCCCCGAAGTCGAAGACGGTCAGGACGTGCCGGTGACGGAGTCTGGCCACCGCGCGGGCCTCACGTTCGAACCGGTCGCGGGCGTCCTCGCCGCCGACGAACGGCGGCAGCATCTTGATCGCCGCCCATCGCTGCAGCCGGGGATGGTAGGCGCGGTAGACGACGCCCATGCCGCCACGGCCGATCGGCGCGTCGATGACGTAGCTGCCGACCGTGGTGCCCTTCGGGATCCCTCCTTCCATCGCGCGCAGGGGACTATAGAGCCAAGGACCACCACATCGGCCCGTTAACGGTGGGGGTTGCAGACACAAGGCCTGGCCGGGTACCCTCTCGGACGGCGTCCACTGGCGTCGCTCGGGGGTAGTCAGGGCTTCGGCCCGTCCAATGACCTGGAATCGTCTATTAATCGCGCTCGCTGCCGTCCTGCTCGTCGCGCTGGCCATCACGCCGGCGAGTGCCGCGACCCCGCCGCTCCGACCCCTGCCCAAGATCGCGCCCACCTACGACCAGGAGCGCCTGCTCGCCCAGCAGGACCTGGCCCGTAACCAGGCGGCGCTGGCGGCGGTCCAGGCCGAGGAGGCCGATCTGGCCGCCGAGGCCAAGCGAACCCAGGAGGAGATCCGGGCCAGCCGGGCCCGCGCCGCGGTCCTGGCGCGGATGCTCTACGTGCAGCCCTCGTCGCTGGTGGTGATGCTGGCGCGCGAGCCCACCCCGATGGCCTCGATCCAGGACGCGCTCGACGTGCAGTTCGTGGCGGCGCACGCCCACAACGAGACACTGCGCATCGAGCAGCTGGACCAGCACCTGAAGGATGTCCAGAAACAGCGGGAGCAGGCCTCCGACCGCGAGGCGATGATCCGCCAGGCGCTGCAGGTCTCGCTGATCCAGACGGCGGGCATGGACGTGTGGGGCCGTGCCCGGGCCTGGGAAATGGCCAACCCGGATTGGAAGGCGGACGTCACCAATCCCAATCACTCGGCCAGTCCGCTGGCCGCGCCGCTGGCCAGCTACACCATGACTCAGCCCTACGGCCCGAGCATGTACTGGTTTGAGCCTCCATATGGGGGCTACCCGCACTTCCACACCGGCCTCGACATGTCGGCACCGTCGGGGACGGCGGTTGGCGCCGCCGACGACGCGATCGTGATCGCCACCGGCAATGACGGCTACGGCTACGGCAACTACGTCGTGCTCGGCCAGCCGGGTGGCCGCGCGACGCTGTACGCCCACCTCTCTTCGATCGCGGTCCACACGGGCGACAAGGTCACCCAGGGCCAGCGGGTGGGCGGCGTCGGCTCAACCGGCAACTCCACCGGCCCGCACCTCCACTTCGAGGTGCTGGTCCTTGGCCTCCCGGTCGACCCCGCGCCGCTCCTTCTCGGCCCCGCCGGCAGGTAGACCCGAGCCCGGTTCTTTAGCGGGGTGCGCTCCCAACCGTTGCGTGTACGGTGGGGATGTGGACCGGGGCACGGCGGTGGTGGAGGCGCTCGACTCCCTGCTCGCTCACGCCCAGGCCTCGCTGGACGCGGTCAAGTTCGAGCAGAAGCTTGACGGAGGCTTCGACGAGCGCACCATGCGCGCGGCGCTGGCCGCACTTGGCAAGGTGGACGGCTTTCTGACCGCGCTCGAGGCTCTCGGCGTCCGTGAGGTTCCCCAGGACGTGATCGCAAAAATCGGGCAGCTCAACGAGGACGCCAAGGTGGTCCTCTACGTCGACCAGACCACCGCTCCCGATGACTGGGAGGTCGGCTAGGAAGCGGACTCCCGCTTGCGGAGCTCGCCCGACCAGAACTCCAGACGCTCGGCGGCGTCCGTCGCCGTCAGCTCCGTCGACTGACCGTTCCGGGTCACCGTGACCGAGCCGCCGCTGCCGAGGAGCGAGCCGAGGGCCCCATAGACCTTGATCCAGTGATTGACAAGGTCGCCACCGGCATCGCCCGGATCCTCCTCGAAGGCCGCCCAGGCCGGCCAGTTCGGCCTCTCGCTGGTCACGGCCCAGAGGGTAGCCGAGTCGAGGGCAGCCGCTGCAGCCACGCCGTAGCGGCCTCGAGCGCCGGGTCGAGGCGGCCCTTCAGGGTGTGCCCGG
The DNA here is from genome assembly GCA_964383855.1 of uncultured Actinomycetes bacterium. Taxonomy (GTDB): domain Bacteria; phylum Chloroflexota; class Dormibacteria; order Dormibacterales; family Dormibacteraceae; genus CAZHAC01. Next base: position 47,991 of record CAYLIP010000011.1, read on the forward strand.
CGCCCGCGATGGGCACCACCTCGGCCTCTGGCAGCTTGGCGGCCTCACGCCGCACCTCCTCGGGCGAGCCGAAGGGGTCCTGCTCGCCCTGCACGATCAGCACCGGGCAGCTGATGCGGGGCCAGTGCTCGGTTCTCAGCTCCTCCGAGAAGCCGGGGCGGTGCAGTGGGTAGGCGAAGAGGAGGAGGCCGGCAAACCGGTTGGCCGGGTCGGCCGCCGCCAGGCTGGCGACCCGGCCCCCGAAGGAGCGGCCGCCGATGACCACGTCGTCGCCGGCGCCCGACTGGCGCAGGTAGGCGGGTACGGCGCGCTCGGCTCTGCCCGTGGGCAGCTCCACCGCCGACGCATTGATGCCCCGTCGCTCAAGTCCGGTCAGGTAAGGAGCAAGGCTGGCGGCGCCGCCGCTCGCCCCCGGCGCCAGGAAGACCCTAACTCGGCTCACCGCCCCGGCTTAGCTCTTCAGCTGCCAAAAGGCACCGCTGAGGCCGATCGAGGCAAAGACTGCCTCAGCCTCTTCGGCGGTTCTTCTCCGCCAAGCCGGGCTGCCGCGATCGCGGTACCAGGCGTCGGCCAGCTGCCACATCTGCTCGGGCGTCATGGTCGCGCCAGGCGTCTGACCGAACCGCCCGACGTGCTCTTCGTCACGGAAGAGCAGCATCGTGCTTCAGGTGTGGATGATGTCATCCCACCACCGCCTGGCGGGAACGGCGAAATGAACGACGCCCGCGGCGGGTTGAAGGCGCCCCGCGTTCACCTCCATGGTCATGGGTTCCTTGCAGTCGGGGCAGTCAGTGAGGACCACGCCCTCGCCGCCTTGCAGCGAGACAATGCCCAGCGCGTCCCAGATGCAGTTCCCGAAGTAGCGCCTGCCGACGGACTCGACCGTAAACCGCGTCGGCACGGCTGAGAAAGGGTTCGCCATCCGGAGGCGGGATGGATCGCCAGGCTCGAGCACGTAGACGTGGGTCTCGGCCAGTGCAGCAAAGGCTGAGACGATGTCGGAGGTCGGCCTTCCCAGCCGGTCGCCCACCTCCTGAGCATCGGGAACATGGGCTGTGCGACGGGTGCTCTCAAGCACCTCCAGCCTGACCTCGTTGACGAATTCAGCGTCCATGGCTGACGGAAGGATATTCCTCGCCTACGGGGCAGAGCCTGCGCGGGGACGATGGCGCGGTGCGACCGCGCCTGGGTCGGTGAGGTCGAGACGTACCCGTTGGTATCTGAACTGCCCGGCTGCGGACGCTTCGCCTCGGGTGCTACATACGGAAGCTGGCTCCGGAGCACGGACTCGAACCGTGAACCTTGCGGTTAACAGGCGGGGCGCAACACGTCCAGGGAGTCGACTGGGCGTCCGTTTGAATACGAACGCTGCGCGTTGCCGTCCGTCTCAGGGTGGCTCAGACCGCCCGCCTCCGCCCGGGTTGCTGTAAGAACTGCTGTAAACGAGGACGTTCCGGCGGGCTCCGAAAGAGCGTTCAGCGACGGCCCCTTCCGAAGGCTCGGCGGCGTTGTCTCCGCACGATGACCGCGGCCGTAAAGCCCAACGCGACGAGCGCGGCAGCCACAGCGATCCACAGGTACTGGCCTACCCCGATGTCGATCGCATCAGCCAGCGTCGGTGCTCTCGGCGCCCTGGCGTCGGCCGGCGCGTAGGCCGCGACGTCCGTGGAGTACGGTTGCGTGAGGCTGCCGCACTCACCGTAGTCCTCGAATGGCGACCGGGCGTTGAGGGGAGCGAACAGGTAGCGATGGCCCGGCTGGTACGAGTGGTCCGCTTCAGAGCCAGAGAAGAGACCGGAACCTGGCGCCTCACCGTGCACGTCGACGTACGCCGACAGATCCGGCCCCCTCCAAACCGACTCGACCCTCACGTGCGCCGACCGGTTGTTGTCGGAAGCCGAAACGACCGTCCCAACAAACACGACAGGCGCGCGTGAGAGCTGCTGACCGAGGCTTGCCGGGCCGGTTGGGGACACGCCGCATGACGCGTGGACGGCTCCCGGCGTCCCGAGCAGTAAGGAAGCCGCCAAAATCACCGATCCCACGGCTCTTGGTGACGCCATCACCTACTCAACGCACGGCTGGGCCCCGACGGAACGTGCTCGAGATCCCACTCCTCGCGCAGCTGCCGGATCCAATGGCCGAGCTCGTAGCCAGCGCGTGGTTCTCACTACCAGCTCGAGCCGCCCGTTCTGCTCTTCGCTTGCTCTTCGCTCTAGCTCACGCCAGCTGGAGCTCCTCCTCGACGACATGCGCCGCTGACTGGCCCGACGCGGAACGCGCGATCTCCTCGATCGTGCGAATGCTCACCTCGCCGTCCGGGAAGATCGCCCGAAGTTCGAGCTTGCCGCCCATTGCTTCGATGTAGGACCTGAGCGTCGAGATGAACAGGTCGGTCTGATGCTCGATTCTGGAAACCCCGGACTGATTCGTGTCCAGGGAAGCCGCGATCTGCTGCTGCGTGAAGTCGAGGGCACGCCGAAGCTCGGCCAGAGTGAGCTCCCGCTCCATCTCGGCCTTGAACACGTCGATCTTGCGGTCGGCCTCGAGATCGCGCTCCCGCAGCCGCTCTCGCAGTTGACTGAACTTCTTCCTCGCCATCACGCCTCCTTGGTCATCGTCAACCTGGTTCGCGTTCCTCTCCTTCTCGCCTCAGGTCCTCGAGGTACTCGGCAAATAGCCGTTCGGCGACAGGGATCGCCTCCACATACCAGCGCTCCCACTCGCCGGTCTTGTCGCCGCCCAACAGGAGGATCGCCGACCGCACGGGGCCGAACGCGAAAAGGATCCTGATGTTCGTCGCACTGGGCCGCAGCTCCTTGAGGTTGTGGACTGAGGAGCCGGCGATCCGATCCACGATGGGCCGGCCGAGGTTGGGACCGCGTTCTTCGAGAAGCTCGACAGCAGCGCTGACCCTCTCCTGCTCCTCGATCGTGAGCGTGTCCCACCAGGCTTCAAACTCGTCGGTGTACTCGACATCCCAGCCCACCTACACTCCCGAGGATAACGTCGACGTAATATTACGTCAAGGGCATAGAGACGCCAGGGATCATCGTAGACCTTGGGCGGAGCCAGAATCGACAGCGAGGGTCAGCGCCGAGGAGTAGGCGTCGTGGCGATCGGGGACCAGGTTCCGAGGCACGCGATCCAGACGCTTCCGTTGGCCGCGGGCGTGCTCTGCGCGCGGCCACCGTAATGTCCGCGCGCAGTGGCCAACGAAAAGTCCGCACCCCTCGTCTGACCTGACCTGCCCGGAGGTGCCC
>CAYLIP010000012.1:0-42542 GCA_964383855.1 uncultured Actinomycetes bacterium
GTTCCGGATCGCCGCCGAGCGACCAGCGCGCGAGCATGGCCCCGGCCAGCGAGTCGCCGGCTCCGGTGGTGTCTACGACCGGGTTGACGATCAGCGCCGGCACCTCCACACGGCCTGCTTCCGAGTAGAGGGCGGCGCCCGCCGGGCCCGCCTTGACGACCAGGCCCCCCAGGCGGTTGCGCGCGCGAAAAGCCTCGGGGTCGCCGCCGCCGAGCGCCGCCAGCTCGTCGGCGTTGCAGAAGTAGAGACCGGCCCGCCGCAGGACCTCGCCCGCCTCGGCCGGCCGCGCCGACACGTAGGAGAGCATGGCGTCGGCCGCGAGCAGCGCCGCACCGGCCAGCCGCTCGGCGGCCTGGAGCTGGCGGTCAGGGCGCATGGATCCGAGGAAGGCCCAGCCGTCGTAGCCGGCCGGCGGCCGGGGCGTCCAGTGATCGTAGATGGAGTCCCGGTTGCCGAGATCGCGATTGCGGCCGGCGACCGCCTGGGCGCGCCAGCGGTACGTGGGCGCCTCCACTACGTTCAGCAGGGAGAGGTCGATCAGCCGCTCGGCGCAGGCCTCGCGGACGCGGTCCTCGGCGTCCGGACCGACCGGAGCCAGCACCCGGACCGGGCGGACGAGCGAGGCGGCCAGGGCGAAATAGAGCGCCGATCCGCCCAGCTCGTCCTCGACCCGCCCGTGGTCCCCCTCCAGCGTGTCGAGCGCGATCGAACCGGCGACCAGCAGCTCGGGCATGCCGCCGGCCGGGCTAGGCGCGCCGGCCAGCGCCCGACTCTGCGGTGACGATGTGCCTGGCTTCGGCCAAACTGGCCAGGAAGCCGTCGGCTCCCTCGTAATCCTCGATCTCCATCCAGCTCCGCCCCAGCTCATCCGGCCCATGCGCATCGCTGCCCGTCGCCGCCACCTTCCGCAGCTCCTGGCAGAGCCGGGCGGCGGCCTCATTGTCCCGCGGGCGCGCCCACGGGTTGTAGACCTCGATGATGTCGATGCGGCCGGCGAGCTCGACCAGCCGGTGGGGGGCGAAGTGGGCGCGGAAGCGGTCGAGCGGGTGCGGGAAGTACGTCAGGCCGCCCATCTCGTGGACCATGTCGCACACCTGCTCGGGGCGCAGTCCGGAAGGGATCGAACGCTCGATGAAGAGCCCGATCACCTCACCCTCGGTCGTGCGCACCTCCTCGCCCACGATCGCCAGCTCGGGCGCCATCCGCGCCAGCTCCAGGGCACCCTCGGCGGTGTTGTGGTCGGTCAGCGCGATCCGCCCGAGGCCGGCCTCGGCGGCACGGTGCATGAGCTGCTCGAGCGTCGTCCGGCTGTCCGGGGACCAGCGTGAGTGGAGGTGAAGGTCTACCCGCAGCAAGCGGCCGGGTCAGCGGCGGCGGCGGAAGAGGGGGATGATCCGGGCCGGCCGGCGCGCCCTGACGGATTGCTCCATCAGCATCTCCTGGGCGCGGTACACGAACTCCATGACCTGCTCCGGCCTCCGCTCGCGGCCCATCTCCCGGGGCAGGTCGGGATCGGCCTGGGAGAGCAGCGCGACCAGCCGCGGCATGACCCAGCCCGGGACCATCGCCAGCTTCTGGACCAGGCACTCCTCGAGCCAGTACATCAGCTCGTCGGACTCGTGGAGCAGGTTGCGGGCGGTCAGCTTCTCGCGCTGCCGCCGGCGATGCCAGTAGAGCGCTCGCTGCTGCTCCTCGACCGTTTGCTGGATCATGGCTTGCGCCCGACTATAACAGCCGATTGCGAGCCCGCCCGCGCCTTAACCGGCCGCCTCAGGGGGCCGGCTCAGCCGGGTAGAAGAGGGTTCGCCAGCCCCCTGCCGCGGGCACCAGGTGCACCTCGCGCTGGACCGCCAGCTCCTCTGCCCCGTGGCGGAACCGGTACATGACCTGGAGGCGCGCCACGTTGCGATAGGTCCGATGGCGGCGCTGGTCGGTCCACTCGGGGACGATCAGGGTCTCCCCGACCTCGGCCGCGGCCAGCTCGTACTCGGCGGCCTGCCGGCGCATCCGCTCGACGAACCGCTGGCGGCCTCCCCAGGAGCGCTGCGCGTCCTCGGCCAGGAGATCCCACATGGAATCGAAGCGCCGCTCCCGGTGAAGGCTCGTGAACTTCAGCTCGAAGGTCCCGGGTGCGATCGAGGCCGGGGCCGGGGGCCGCTCCGGCGGCGCGGAAGGGGGCAGCGCGGAGATCACGGGCTCGGGTTCGCGGGGCGGCGTGCGGACGAAGCGCGAGAACTCCTCGGCCGGCCAGGTCGTGAAGTGGCCTACGACCCAGGCCAGGAGGCGGTCGAGCGCGGGCTGGCGGCGGATGGCGGTGATGAGCGCTGAGATTTCCTGGGTGCCCCTACATATCGTGGGATTTGCACAGACTATACCCAGAATGTGGATATACTGGTGCCGCCATGTCGCGGGCAGTCCCCTCCCGGACGTGTTCCCTCAGGCGTCGCCAGCGAGCGTTCGCGCGAGCTCTGCGATCACCTCATCCGAGGGCTGTCCGCCGGCCAGTGCCCGTTCCACCAGCACGCGGATGCGGTCGAGTGACGGCGTGGCAAGTGTCGGGACGGCTTCCCGAGCCCGAAGAATGAGGTCATAGGCTTGCACCTGCGGCTGCTCGCCCGGGCCGCCCTTACCCGCCGTCAAGCGCTCGCCAACCTGCGCGCCATCTCGAGCACGCCCTCCAGCGGCACCCCGACCGGGCAGGCGGCCGCCGCCTCCCTGAGCAGCGAGCTCTCGGCCGCGGTCAGCGACCGCGCCGTTCCCAGCTCGCCCGCCACCCTCTCCAGCACCGGATAGTCGCGCAGGTAGCCCGGCGCCAGGTCGGCCGGCCGCAGCCCCGCGACCCGCCGCGCCACCACCGCGCAGAGGCCGCAGTTGATGCAGCTGGAGGCGGCCGCGACGACGCCCCGCTCCGGCGGTGTCAGCGGCAGGAGGCGGTCCTCGGCGTAGGTCGCGAGCACCTGCGCGTCGCCGCCTCCGGTGCGGCCGCGCCGAAGCCTTCGAACCTGGTGGGCGCCGTAGGCGATGGCCAGCCGCGCCAGGGCGGTGGAACGGCTCACAGGCCGGCGCCTCGCGGGCGCAGCGCGCGCGCCATCTCCTCCTGCGCCCAGCCCCGGCTGTCGAGCAGCGGCGCCCGTCCCAGCCAGGCGCTGGCCAGGAAGTCGCTCACCGCCTCCTGACGCTGGCCGGGGCTCCACCCGAGCTCGCGCCCGACCACCTCGGCGGCCCGGTCGATGCAGGCGGCTCCGGCGCAGGGGCCGCTGGCCAGGCCGACCCGCCGGAAGGCGTCGGCCAGCGTGCGGACCTGCTCGCTGCGGGCGGCAAAGGCCAGCTCGCTCTCGGCCAGCGCCTCGCAGCGGCAGGTGACGCGCCCGTGGCGGCTGTCCGCCGCCACCCCGCCCGCCCGGCAGCCGTGGCGGCGGAGCATCCGCGCCGCCGCCAGCTCGGTCAGGCCGTACTCGCCCGCCAGCTCGCGCGCGCTCGGCGCGCCCGTCTCCGATCCGGGCAGCGGAGTGCGGGCCGTGCTGCAGGCGGCGGTCACTCCGAGCCTGCGGCAGACGGCGTCGGCCGTCTCCTCGGCCATCGCCCGGTACATCGAGAGCTTGCCGCCGGCGATCGTGATCAGTCCCGGCGCCCCCGCGTGCTCGATCACCTGGTAGCGGCGCGAGAGGTCGTCCTCGTATCGGCGCCAGGCGTGCAGCGTGGGGCGGACGCCGCTCGTCGCCCGCACCGGCCGGTGGGCCCGGATCGCCGGGAACACCCGCTCTATTCCCTGCAGCAGGTAGTCGACCTCGTCGGCGAGCACGTCGACGGAGTCGAGGGAGCCGTAGTAGTCGTCGTCGGTGGTGCCCACGATCGTGATCGGGCCGTGGTTGACCATGAGCAGGTCCCGGCCGTCGATCGATTCCCCGGAGATCGAGAAGTTGGAGATCCGGCGGTCGTAGACGATGTGGATGCCCTTGGCCGGCCGCAGCACGACCTCCTGGCCGCCCAGGCCCGCCACCTCCGGCGACCAGGGCCCGGCCGCGTTGACGACCACCGGCGCCCGCGCCTCCACGGTCGCGCCGTCGCGCTGGTAGCGGACGCCGATCACCGAGGCGCCGTCGCGCACGAAGGAGGTGACCCGCGCGTGGTTGAGGCAGCGGGCGCCGTGCTCGCCGGCGTCGAGGACGTTGGCCCAGACCAGCCGGTGCGGGTCGACACCCCACTCCTCCATCGTCACCGCCCCCACCAGCGAGGGGGTGAGGCCGGGTTCCAGCGCCAGCGCCTCGGCCGGGCTGAGGCGCGCGTGCGGCTTGGCGTGCTTGAGCGGCTGGAAGCGGTCGTAGACCTCCATCGCGGTCTCCATCCGCTCCAGGTTGTTGCGGTCGCCGGGAAGCACGGGGACCAGGAAGACCACCCGGTGCACGAGGTGGCGCGCGATCTCGACGATGTAACCGGCATCGACGCACGAGCGCCGTGTGGTCTCCCAGTCGAACTCCAGGTAGCGGGGACCGCCGTGGATCATCCAGGACGAGGAGCCCGAGGTCCCGGCGCCCCAGTCACCCTGCTCGAGCAGGAGCACCGAGACACCTCGCAGTGCAAGGTCGCGGGCGACGCCGGCCCCGGTCACGCCGCCGCCCACCACGATCGCGTCGATGACCGAGGGCGCGGTCACGAGGCGGCGCCGCTAGTCCCTGGCGGCGTGCTCCTTGGCGTAGTCCTCGATGAGGGCGCGGGCAAGGTGAGCCGGCATCTCTTCATAGTGCGAGAGCTTCATGGTGAAGGTTCCGCGGCCCTGCGTGATCGAGCGCAGGTCGAGCGCGAAACGGAGCATCTCCGACTCCGGCACCTGCGCCCGGACGATCTGGATGCCGTCGTCGGGCTCGGTGCCCAGGATCTTGCCCCGCTTGGTGTTGACGTCGGACATGATGTCGCCGAGGTTGCGCTCGGGCACCCGCACCTCGACGTCCATGACCGGCTCCAGCAGTACCGGCCCGGCGTCGGCCGCCGCCCGGCGGATCGCCAGCGACCCCGCGATCTGGAAGGCCATGTCGGAGGAGTCGACGGTGTGGAACTTGCCGTCGAGCAGCGTCACTCGGACGTCGACCATCGGGTAGCCGGCGACGACGCCCCGGGCCATCGTGTCGACGATGCCCTTCTGGACGGATGGCCGGAAGTTCTGGGGTATGGAACCGCCGAAGATCTTGTCCTCCCAGACGAAGCCCTCGCCCCGGCCGGTGGGCGCGACCTCGATCGTGCAGACGCCGTACTGGCCGTGGCCGCCCGACTGCTTGACGTGGCGGCCTTCGGCTCGCGCCGAGCCGGCGATCGTCTCCTGGTAGGCGACCCGCGGCGTCTCTGTTGACGCCTCCACGCCGTACTTGCGGCGCAGCTTCTCCAGGGTCACGTCGAGGTGGACGTCGCCCAGCCCGGAGATGAGGAGCTGGTGGGTGACCTCGTTGCGCTCCACGTGCAGCGTCGGGTCCTCCTCGGAGAGCCGGGCGAGGCCGGTCCCGATCTTCTCCTCGTCGCCGCGCGACCTGGGCGTCACGGCCAGCGAGTAGACCGGCCCCGGCAGCTCGATCGGAGGCATCTCGGCCACGCCCTTTTCCCCGAGCGTGTCGCCGGTCAGCGTGTGCGCCAGCTTGGACACGGCGCCGATATCGCCGGCGCAGACCTCTGGCGTGTTCTCGTGCTCCTTGCCCTGCGGAAAGAAGAGCGAACCCAGGCGCTCGTCGCCGGTGCGCAGGTTGAGGACGTGGGTGTCCGAGTGCAGGCAGCCGCTGTGGACCTTGAAGTAGGAGACGCGCCCGAACTGGTCGCCGCCGGTCCCGAAGACGGAGGCCTGCGCCGGCTTGGAGGGGTCCCCGGCGGGGGCGGGCAGCAGATCGCAGATGGCCGAGAGCAGGGTCCGGACGCCCAGGAGCCTGGCCGCCGAGCAGCACACGACGGGGACCACCTTGCCCGCCACGATGCCCTCACGCAGGCCCCGCTCGACCTCCGTGTCGGACAGGGAACCGGTCTCCAGGTACTTCTCGAGCAGCTCGTCGTCGCCTTCGGCGGCGGCCTCGACCAGCTCCTCGTAGCGCGCGGAGACCAGGTCGGCCATGTCGGCCGGGATCGCCTCTTCCGCCCCGCGCCCCTCGGGTCCGACCACGAACGCCTTCTTGTGGAGGAGGTCGACGACGCCGCGGAAGGCCGCCTCGGAGCCGATCGGCAGGTGCAGCGCGACCGGCTTGGGGCTCAGCAGCTCGCGTATGGCGTCGAGCGCCCCGAAGTAGTCGGCGTTCTCCTTGTCCATCTTGTTGACGACCACCAGCCGAGGCGTGGCCCGGCGGGCCAGCTGCTCCCAGGCGATCTCGGTCCCGACGGCCACCCCGGGCGAGGCGGAGACCACCAGCAGCGCGCCTTCGGCTGCCCGCAGCCCGGCCGCGACCTGGCCCGCGAAGTCGAAGAAGCCGGGCGCGTCCAGGATGTTGACCTTGACCCCGTTGTGCACCGCGTGGCCGATGCCCAGGGAGATCGAGATGTTGCGCTTCTGCTCCTCGGGATCGAAGTCGAGGGCGGCGGTTCCCTGGTCGGTCGACCCCATCCGCTGGATGGCCCCCGAGGCATGCAGCATGGCCTCCGCGAGAGTCGTCTTGCCCTCGTGCGAGTGGCCCACCACCACCACGTTCCGGATCTTGTCCGGGCCGTATACGGGCACGGACGATAAGTCTATGCGGACGTTACAGGTAGGATAGAAAACCCCAATGGCAACCAAGCGCATGGCCACCCTCGAAGAGGTCCTGGCCGCCATCGAGGCCGCGCGCGACAAGGTGATGGCCGACGAGGTCAAGTCGCTGACCAAGCTCGGAATCCCGAAGGCGATGGCCTACCAGATGATCGCGAGCCGCTTCCACCAGAAGCTCAGCCATGATGGCGAGCCCGAGGCGGACCCATTCGAGTCAAACGGCTCGAACTGGGAAGAGATCGGCTGAGGCAGGGCACCGACCGGCGGATAGAAGGTGGGTCGAGCCCGGCGCTTCGCCCGCTTGCTGGCAATCCTCTCCGCCGTGATCCGTGAGCCGGGCCTGACGCCCGCCCAGCTGAGCGCCCGGACCGGGATCTCAGAGCGGACGCTGTTCCGCGACCTCGGCCGGCTTCGCGGCCTCGGCTACGAGGTGCGCTGGAGCCATGGCTACGAGGTCCAGGAGCGGTTCGACCTGGACGGCGGGGGCCCCACCATCAGCCTGGCGGCGCAGTACCAGCAGCAGCTGGGCATGCTGCGCTCCCAGCTTCCCGCCAAGCTGGCCGGCCAGGTCGAGGCCGACGTCGAGGCGCTGGCGCCGGCGGCGCTGGCGACGCTCTTTGCGGCTGCCATCGAGCGCCGGCTGGAGGCGGCCACGTGAGCAGCCCGCTGCTGCTGATGGCGACCGGGGGGCCGGATGCCGACTGGCTCTACGCGACCGGCGTCGACCTCGAGGACGGCGTCTACCTGGACTTCGGGTCCGAGCGAGTGCTGGTGGCGTCGGAGATGGAGCTCGACCGGGTGCGGGCGCAGTCTCGGGTGCCCACGGTCCTCGACCGGCGGAGCGCCGGCTGGGAGGAATCCCGCGACCGGGTGGCGGCGTGGTCGAAAGTCGCGGCGCATGTGCTGCAGCGGCGCGGCCTGAGCCAGGTGCGCATCTCCGCACAGCTGCCGGTGGGCGTCTACGAGGCCCTGCGCGCGGAGGGCATCGAGGCCGAGATCGACCGCGATCTCTTCACCTCGGCCCGGCGCCGCAAGACGCGCGAGGAGGCCAGCTTCATCCATTCGGCCCAGCGGGCGGCGGAGGCGGCCTGCGCCGAGCTGATCGCGCATTTGGCGGTGGCGGAGATCCGCGACGGGCTGCTCTGGCTCGACGGCCGGCCGCTGACCAGCGAGCGTCTCTTCGCGCGCGCCGAGGCCGCGCTCCAGGAGATCGGCTATGCGGGCGGCGACATGATCGTGGCCGGCTCCCCGGAATCGGCCCAGCCTCACAACCGGGGTGAGGGCCAGATCCGCGCCCATGCGCCCGTGATCATCGACATCTTCCCGCGCGGCAAGACGTCGGGCTACCACGGCGACCTGACGCGGACCGTGGTCGTCGGCGAGGTCGCCGACCAGGTCCGGGCCATGTACGAGGCCTGCCTGGCCGCGAGGGAGGCCGCGATTGCGCTCATCCGGCCGGGCGCCAACGGTCGCGAGGTGCACCGGGCGGCCTGCCAGGTCTTGGTCGAGCGCGGCTTCGGCACGTTCACGAAAGGCCTGGAGGGCAACCAGGAGGGCCCCGTGATGACCCATTCGCTGGGGCACGGGATCGGCCTCTCCGTTCACGAGGCGCCCTCCCTGCGCGACCTCGACTATCTGCTCGCCGAGGGTGACGTGGTGACCATTGAACCGGGCCTCTACCTGCCCGGAATGGGCGGTGTCAGGGTCGAAGACGCGGGCCTCGTCAGCCACGACGGCTTCAAGACTTTCACGAGCTTGCCCCACAGCCTGGACCCGCGCGCTTACCTTTAGCAGCGCGCAACAGAGGAGGGGGCATGAGCGACGACACCCTTGGCACCCGAATCCGGCGCCTGCGCAGTGAGCGGGGAATGAGCCTCGCCCAGGTCGCCGGCGGCGACTTCTCGCGTGCCTTCCTGCACCAGGTCGAGACGGGGAAGGCGCAGCCCAGCACCCGCGTGCTGCGCGTTATCGCGTCCCGGCTCGGCTCTCGGGTGGAGTTCCTGCTCAGCGGGGCCCCGGCGCGGCCCGAGCTGGAGCTGACCGTCGAGCGCGCCCGAATCGCGCTGCTAAGGAGCCAGGACCAGGACGCGATCGACCTGCTGGAGCCGGTGCTCTCGACCACCGAGTGGCCCCTTGGCGCCGATGCCCGGCTGGCGGCGGCCGAGGCGCTGCGCCGGCTGGGGCGGAAGCAGGAGGCCGACCGGCTGCTGGACGCCGAAGAGGCGGCCATCCGCAAGGCCGGGGACCGTCACCGGCTGCGCCGGCTCCGCGCCATCCGGCGGGGGGCCAACTACCGGCCCAGCGCCGCCGACCTGCTCGAGATGTCGGCCGAGGCCGAGCGCGACGGCCGGCCGCAGCTCGCCAGCGAGCTCGCGCGTGAGGCCAGGGTCCTGCTCACAGGCCCTGCGGGAAGGTATAGGAAGGCGGCGGGTCGACCACAGGCGGAGTGATCTCGAGCACGATCTGCTCGTGCGGGGTGATCTTGATCTTGCTCGGGTCGAAGCCTTCCGGCTGGGCCTTGCCGTCGATGTAGGTGACCAGCTTCTGGTCGCCCGAGATCTTGAAGTCGGCGACCTGGGCCGGGCCCAGCCGCTTGTTCCAGATCGCGAAGAACTCGCCCAGCGTGAAGTCCTTGGCCTTGTCCCGGGGCGCCTCGACGTGGATCACCCCGCTGGCGTCGTGCGTGTGCATCCAGTAAATGCAGCTCTTGTCACTGGGAATGCCGATGCTGGCGGGCACCGAGACCTCTGTGCCCTGGTAGAGGATGCTCAGGTGGGCGTGGTAGTGGACGTCGGTCCCGCCCACGTGCTCCCCGCTGTCGCAGGTGATGCCGTTGACGGCCTCGGCGGTCGTCCCGCCGCGGTTGGTGGCGATCATGATCCCGATCACCGCCGCGATCGCGAGCAGGACCAGTCCGACGGCCGCGGGCAGGACCGGGATGCCCTCCGAGCGGCGGACAGGCGCGGGCCGGCGCGTGCGGTCGCGAGGCGAGACGTTCTTCTGCGGGCGCTTGCTCATGGATCAGTGGTGCAGCGGCGGGGCCGCCGCGGACGCTTGATAGAATACCCAGGTCCTTTCTGGTCCCAGCCGGAGGTCGCCCGCTGCCTGGACCTGCAACCCATAGGAAGGAGGAGATGCCTTGCTGCGCGACTACGAGATCCTCTATATCGTCCGGCCCGAGCTGGACGACGACGGCGTCGGCCAGGCGGTCGGGACGGTCGAGACCCTGATCAAGAACCTGGGCGGCGAAAGCCAGAAGAGCGACGTCTGGGGGCGGCGCCGGCTGGCCTATGAGGTCGCGCACCTGCGCGAGGGCACCTACGTGCTCACCGACTTCAAGCTGGACGCCGAGCGGGTGAAGGAGATGGACTCCACGCTCAAGATCTCCGACACGGTCTTCCGCTTCCTGATCACGCGCAAGCCCGAGAAGGCGAAGACCGCGGCCGCCGCCAAGGCGCCGGCCCGGCCGGCCGAGAAGGAGACCCCCAGGCCGGCGGCCCAGGCCGCCACCGCCGAGGCGCCGGCGGCCACCAGGGCGCCTGAGCCGGAGGCCGAGGAGGCCGAGGAGAGGAGTAGCGATGAGCCTCAACCGAGCTGAGCTGATCGGCCGCCTCACGCGTGACCCGGAGATGCGGTACACGCCCAGCGGCCAGCCGGTAACCAGCTTCTCGATCGCCACCAACCGCTACGCGTCGGGGCCCGACGGCGACCGCCGCGAGTACACCGATTACCACAACATCGTCTGCTGGAACATCGGCAAGCGCAACCTCGCGGAACTTGTCGCGCAGTACCTGAAGAAGGGCTCGATGGTCTACGTCGAGGGCCGGATCCAGACCCGCTCCTGGGAGGGCCAGGACGGCCAGAAGCGGAAGGCGACCGAGATCGTCGCCAACGACGTCCAGTTTCTCGACAGCCGGACCGGGGAGGGCGGCGGCGGCGCGGGTGCGGGCGCGGCCTCGTACGGCCAGCGCGAGCGGGGCGGGGACGAGCTTCCCCCGATGGAAGAGTCCGGCCCCCGCGACGTCGACCCCGACGACATTCCCTTTTAGGAGCAGCAACCAAAGATGGCAGTACGTATGCGCGAGGGCAAGCCGAAGCGGTCGAGCCGCAAGGTCTGCCAGTTCTGCGTCGAAAAGACCGATTGGATCGACTACAAGGAGGTCAGCCGGCTGCGCCGGTTCATCTCCGAGCGGGGCAAGATCCTGCCCCGCCGCCTGACCGGGACGTGCGCCAGGCACCAGCGGTCACTGACGGACGCGCTCGAGCGGGCTCGTCAGATCGCCCTCCTGCCCTACACGGCAGACATCTCTCGTTAGCGACCCCGGAGGCAGCCCCATGATCTTCCAGCCCCAGCTCCGCATCCCCGGCCCGACCCCGCTCCCCGAGCGCGTCGTCCGGGCGATGAGCGCACCCATGATCGACCATCGCGGACCCGAGTTCGCGAGCCTGCTCGACGAGGTCACGCTGGGCGCCCGGAAGGTCTTCGGGACCGACAACGAGGTGGCGATCCTCACCGCCTCGGGCACCGGCGGCCTGGAGTCGGCGGTCGCCAACCTGGTCTCGCCCGGCGACAAGGTGCTCTCGGTTGTCGTCGGCAACTTCGGCGAGCGCTTCCGCTCGATCGCCGAGGCCTACGGCTGCGAGGTGATCAGCTACGAGGTCGAGTGGGGCCAGCCGGCCGACCCCGACGACGTGCGCCGGCTGCTCGCGCAGCATCCCGATGTGGAGCTGGTTCTGCTCACCCACAACGAGACCTCGACCGGGCTCACCAACCCGCTCGAGGAGCTGGTCGGCGCCGTCAAGGAGGCGGGCAGGCTGGCCGTGGTCGACGGCGTCTCCAGCGTCAGCTCGATGCCGGTCGACGTCGACCGGCTGGGCATCGACGTCTGCGTGTCGGGCAGCCAGAAGGGCTGGATGGCGCCCCCCGGCATCGCCTTCGCGACCGTCAGCCAGGCCGCCTGGGAGCGACAGGCCAGAGCCCGCTCGCCGCGCTACTACTTCGACTACGCGCAGGCCCGCAAGTTCGCGCCCAAGGGGGCAACCCCGTGGACGCCCGCCGTCAGCGTCCTCTTCGGCGTCCGCGAGGGGATCCGGATGATGCTCGAGGAGGGTCTCGACAGCGTCTACCGGCGCCACCGCGAGATCGCCGACGCCTGCGCGGCCGGCCTGGAGGCCATGGGCTTCACGCTCTACGCGGCGGCCGGCTACCGGTCGGCCACGGTGACCGCGGCCCGGCCGCCCGAGGGCCTCGACATCAAGACCTACCGCAAGCTGCTGCGCGAGAAGTTCGGCGTGGTGATCGCCGGCGGCCAGGGCAAGGCCGAGGGACAGATCATCCGCGTCGGGCACCTGGGCGCGGTCGCCGCTGGCGACCTGGTGCAGGTGCTCTGGGCCATGGAGGAGGCTCTCCAGGAGCTCGACATCCGGCCCAACGACGGCCTCGGCGTCGCCGCCGCCGGCCGCTCCCTGGGCGAGGCGTCGTCGGCGCCCCTGACGGTCTAGACGCGCCGATGCGGATCCTGGTCGCCGACCCCCTGGCCGAGGACGGGGTCGATCGCCTGCGCGCGGTCGCCGACGTCGAGGTCCGGACCAAGCAGTCGGAGGATCAGCTGGTCGAGCTGGTGGCGCCATTCGACGCGCTGGTCGTGCGCAGCGAGACCAAGGTCACGCAGCGGGTGCTCGAGGCGGCGCGCAACCTGAAGGTCGTCGGCCGGGCGGGGGTGGGCGTGGACAACATCGACGTGCCCGCCGCCACGCGCAAGGGCATCCTGGTCGTCAACGCGCCGCGCGGCAACATCATCGCCGCCGCCGAACATTCGATCGGACTCCTCTTCGCCGCCGCGCGCAACATTCCCCAGGCCGACGCCTCCGTGCATCGCGGCGAGTGGACGCGGGCCAGGTTCACAGGCACCGAGGTGCGCGCCAAGACGCTGGGCCTGATCGGCCTCGGCAACATCGGGTCCGAGGTGGCCAAGCGCGCGCAGGGCCTGGAGATGGAGGTGATCGCCTTCGACCCGGCCGTCGCCGCCGAGCGGGCCGAGCAGTTCAACGTGGAGCTGGTCGCCCTGGACGAGCTGCTGCGCCGCGCCGACTTCATCTCGGTGCACGCGCCGCTCATCGACGCCACGCGCAACCTGCTCGACGCCGCCCGGCTGGCGCTCTGCAAGCCCTCGGCCCGGCTGATAAACGCCGCTCGGGGCGGCATCGTCGACGAGTCCGCGCTCTATGACGCGTTGAAGGACGGACGTTTGGCGGGAGCCGCCTTCGACGTCTTCGAGAGGGAGCCGATGACGCCCGAGCACCCGCTGCTGACCCTGCCCAACTTCATCGCCACGCCGCACGTGGCGGCGTCGACCGTGGAGGCGCAGACCTCGGTCGCCTTCGACGTGGCCGAGGAGGTCCTGGCTGTGCTGCGCGGCGAGCTGCCCCGGTACGCGATCAACGCACCCTCGCTGCCCCCGGAGGAGCTGGCCTTCCTGCGGCCCTATGCGGAGCTGGTCGAGCGTATGGCCTCGCTGCACCTGCAGCTGGTGTCGGAGCGTGTCTCGGCCGTGGAGATCGAGCTGACCGGTGAGCTGTCGGAGCACGACACCTCCCTCTTGACCGCGATGGCGATCCGCGGATTGGTCCAGCCCTTCACCGAGGACCGGATCAACGCGGTCAACGCGAGGCTGGTGGCGGCCGCGCGCGGCCTCAAGCTGACCGAGCGGCGTGCCCCCAAGTCCTCCGGCTACCCCTCGGCGGTGACCCTGCGGGTGGACGGGGAGCGTTACGAGGGCGCCGTTCTGCTCGGCGAGCCGCGCGTGATGGCGATCGGCGCCTTCCGGGTCGACCTGGCGCCGTCGGGCCGCTTCCTGGTCTCTCGCCACGAGGACCGGCCGGGGGTGGTCGGCCGTTTCGGGACCATCCTGGGCGAGAACGACATCAACATCGCCTCCATGCAGGTGGGCCGGGACGCACCGCGCGGCCATGCCATGATGATCCTCGCCGTCGACGACGTGGTGCCCGAGCCGGTGCTCGCGCAACTGCGCGGCGTCTACGGCATGTCCGACCTCCGCTACGTGGAGCTGGGCGCGGCCTGATGGCCGACCTGCGGCCTTTTCCGGGAGTTCGCTACGACCCGGAGCTGGTGCGAATGAGCGACGTGGTGGCTCCGCCCTACGATGTGCTGAACCAGCAGCAGGTGGAGCACTACCAGGGCCGCTCCACTTACAACGTGACGCACCTGACGCGGCCCGGGCACGACTACCCGTCGGCCGCCCGCAAGCTGGGCGACTGGGAGCGTTCCGGCGTGCTGCGCCGGGACGAGCCGGTCATGTACATGCACGAGGTGCGCTGGGGCGCTCACCGCCGGCGAGACCTGGTCGGCGCTCTCCGGCTGGAGCCCTACGAGAAGGGCCAGGTGCTGCCCCATGAGCGAACGCATCGCGGGCCCAAGGAGGACCGCCTGGCCCTGCTGCGGGCGACCGGCTTCAGCCTCGAGCCTCTGTGGTTTCTCTACGACGGAGCACAGAGCGAGCTGCCGGGGTTGCTCGACGAGGCCTGCGAGCACGCGGCTGACCTGGAGTTCGAGTTTCGAAGCGGGGAGGTCCACCGCTGGTGGACGCTCGGCGACCACCACCTGATCACGCGGGCCTCGGCGGCGCTGGCCTCCGAGCCGGTGCTGATAGCCGACGGTCACCACCGGTACGAGACGACGCTCGCCTACTCACGCGAGGTGGGCGGCCACCACGACGCTGCGTCGCGGTTCACACTGGCGCTCCTGACCGACCTCCGCGACCCCGGCCTGGTGGTCCTCCCCACCCACCGGATGCTGAAGGCCGCGGTCAGGGTGACCGGCGGCTTCGAGGTCGACTCTCTTAGCGAAACGCTGGACGCGCTGAACGGTCGGGTGGCGGCTGGTGTCTACGCCGACGGCCAGTTCCAGGTCATCGAGTTCGAGGACGAGGAGGTGCCGGTGCTCGCTCTGCATCGCCAGGTGATCGACAACGTCCTCGGCAAGCGCGACCCCGAGGACTTCCTCTCCTACACGCGTGACGCGCAGGAGGCGGTGGCCGCGGTCGACTCGGGCGCGGCGGTCTCGGCGTTCTTCCTCGCGCCGCCCGCTCTCCCGCTCGTTTTGGCAAAGGCGCGGGAGGGTATCACCATGCCGCAGAAGACCACCTACTTCGACCCCAAGCCGCCGTCGGGGATGGTGTTCCACCAGCTTGACCCCCAGGCCATCCTCAGCATCTAGAGAGAGCAGACGAATGCCAACTTACGGTTACAAGTGCGATCAGTGCGGGCAGGAGCTGGAGGCGTTCCAGCGGATGTCCGATGCACCCCTGCGGACCTGCCCGGCGTGTGGCGCGGAGGCGCTCCGGCGGCAGTTCTTCCCCGCCGGCGTCCTCTTCAAAGGCAGCGGGTTCTACAAGACCGACTACGCCCCCAAGGGGGGCGGCTCGGCTTCGAACGGCGGTTCCGAGAAGAGCTCGGACTCCAGCTCGAAGCCGAACTCCGGCTCCTCGGAGTCCAAGGGGTCGTCCGAGAAGGCGAGTTCGGCCAGCGACTAAACTCGTCCCTGTGAGCGCCGTCACGCCGGTCACGGACGCCACCTTCGAGTCGGAGGTGCTCGGTTCCGACCGCCCCGTGCTGGTCGATTTCTGGGCCACCTGGTGCGCCCCCTGCCGCATGATCGCGCCCGTGGTCGAGGAGCTTCACGGTGAGCTGGGCGACAAGGTGCGGGTGTTCAAGATGGACATCGACGCCAACCCCCAGACGCCCAGCGCGCTGGGCATCATGTCCATCCCGACGCTGATCATCTTCAAGGGAGGGCGCCCGGCCGACCGGACGATCGGCTACCGGTCGAACCTGAAGAGCGACCTGCGGCAGAAGCTCGAGGCGCTGCTCTGAACGACTGGCTGGAGGAGCTGGCGCAGCGGCTGGGCGCCGCCGCCGAGGCGCGAGGCGCGGCGATCGCGCCGCCCACGGTCGATTCCGAGGTGGCGCGCGAGCTGCTCGAGCTGGCGCGCGTCGCCGCGCACACCCAGGAGCGGCGGTTCGCGCCCCTCGCCGCCTACCTCGCCGGCGTCGCCTCGGAGCGGTTTGGCCAGGCCGGCGGCCAAACCGGGCCTGACGCGGTGGCCTCTCTGATCCGGTCGGTGCGCGAGGCGCTGGAGGCGGAGGCGCCTCCTCGGGCGGCTGACGAGGGCCGGGGCGGCTAGCGGTCGCGCAGGGCGCGGCTTGCGATCAGCCAGAGGCCCAGGAAGATGAGAAGAACTGGCCAGATCACGTCGCCCTGGATCCATTCCAGCAGCCCCAGGTTCTTAAGCAGGTAGTAGCCGCCGACCAGGATCAGCACGAGGCCCCAGAACCAGCTCCAGCTGTGGCCCCAGCGGCCGCCCCGGTAGCCGAAGGTCCGCACCTGGCGCCGCGATTCCTCGCCGGAAGCGCTCGCCGGCGGTGGAGGCGGAGTCTGGGGCGGCGGCTGGGGCGAGGGGCTGCTGGCCACGGCGCTGATGGTAGCCCGGTCTGCGCGGCGCGCCGGGCGGCTGTGTCGCGCTCGGGCTCTACTGAAGGCCCTGCGGCACCGCGACCTCAGGCGGACGGTTGACCTGGCTCAGTGCCTAGGATTCGTAACCGCTGGGGATGTACGGGGGCTGGTGCCTCCCGCGGTCTTCAAAACCGTCTGTGGGGTCCTGATGAGGGGTCCCAGGTGGGTTCGATTCCCATCCATCCCCGCCATCATCTGTTCACACACGATCGTCACGAGCGGCCGACGTGCCGTCGAGCGGGAACGATGCTGCGTCAAGGGCGCGAGCTACTTCGACTGAGGTCAGCCGAGTCGCGCCGGCACTCGCGTGGCTCAGCTGATGACCTGGTGCACCTCGACGACGTTCCCGGCGGGGTCGTGGAAGAAGACCTGGTGCCAGCCCGCGATCGACCACACGCCGTAGTCGGAGTAGCGGATGCCGTGCGAGTCGAGGCGCTTCTTCAGGGCGCCGATGTCGTCGGTGCGGAAGGCGATGTGACCGTTGATGAGCGGGTTGATCGCCTGCCCCATCCGGAAGCTGACGTCCAGGTCCATCGTGGCGACGTGGAGCTCGATACCGTTGGACTTGAAGAAGGACACGGGGGCTGAGTAACCCTCGGTCTCCAGGATCCGGCTGGCGGCCGGCCCGGCGGTCAGAGGCTGGAGTCCGAGGACGCCGCGATAGAAGGCATCCATCGCGGGCACCACGGGCGAGCTGAGATTGACATGGTGAAGTTCGAGCACAGACATGCCGCATACGCTAGCCGTCGAGAACGCCGCGCAGACAGCTTGGTGGAGCCGAACCCTCGCCGTTCGCGGCAGTCGTGGCGGGGCTATTCTTGCAGCCTCGATGCCGGTGATGGAGGTCGTGTGCCCGTGCGGTTGGTCGGTTCGCGGCAGCGAGCGCGAGGTGATCGACGGCATCCGGGCGCACGCCCGCGCCGAGCACGACCTCGCCATGACGGAGCGTGACGTCAGGGCAATCTGGCGCCTGGTCGATGAAGCACCGGGGCAGGCGGATGGCGGGCCGGGCTGATCTGCCCTCGAAGCGGCCAGGAGGGGCGTCTCCGCTGCTGGTCGAGAAGATGGGACCGCCGGTTTCGCGGTCCCCCTGGTCGCCGGACTTCGTGGTCCAGGCGCTCGAGGCGATCCCGATCTTCCTCGCCGAGAGCTCAATCCGGTGGCTGAAGCCCGTGCACGCCGATTCGCTGCAGGTGGGAATGCCGAAAGGGCGCAGCCGGCGGCGACCGTCCTCGACGTCATCGGCTGGTACCCCCTGCGTCCACGCGTGGTGCACAGCACCTCCTGACGTGCCGCCGGCGACCGGATCGTCCTGACGTACCTGGTCGTCGTCGATCCCCCAGGGGATCTGCCGGCGGGCTCTCTCATCAGCTTGCCGGTCGAGCGCGCCGACCTTGCACGCGCGGCCGCGATGGCAGCCCCCTCGACGATTGAAATCGGCGCCGTCATCGAGCACGCACTCCGCCACTTGAAGTGGCTGCTTGCCGACGATCCGGCGATCAGGCGGGAGCTGCCCGACTGGACCGGCGTGCTGGTCGGATACGCGCCCGAGCCTTTCCGAGCCCTCTGACCACCGCAGGCCGCGCCGCCGCGCAGAGCTGAACTCGCATGGACTGTGATATGCACGCAGGATGCGCATAAACGCGAAAGGCGAGTTCCAGGTGCAGGGCTGGGACGAGAAGACCTATCACGAAGAGGGACCTCGCAAGCAGACGCTGGCGATCGTCGACCAGGCCTTCAGCGGCGACATAGGCGGCCAGGGCTCGGCGCGCTGGCTGATGTCCTACGCGCCCGACGGCAAGGCGCACTTCGTCGGGCTGCAGCGCGTGGACGGTGCCCTCGCCGGCCGGCGGGGTGCGTTCGTGCTGGAGACGATCGGGGATTTCGACGGCGAGACGGCCCGCTGGCAGGCCAGCGTGATCCCTGATTCGGCCACCGGTGAGCTGACCGGCCTCCGGGGCCAGGGCAGCTTCGCCGCTCCACACGGCTCGACGGCGACATACGAGATCGATATCGAACTTGACGGCGCCTGATGAAGCCTCAGGTTCACGTGATAACTCTGGCGGTGGAGGACCTCGAGCGCGCCCTGCACTTCTATCGGGATGGTCTGGGCTGGGAATCGGAAGGGATCATCGCCACCGAGTTCGAACGCGACGAGAGCAGCGGAGCCGGAGCTGTCGCCATGTTCCGGCTCGACGGCGGGCTCATCCTGTCGCTGTATCCCCGGGCCGAGCTTGCCCATGACGGCAAGGTGCCGCTTGGGGCGTCGCAGCCAGGCGAGTTCAGCCTGGGCCAGCTGGTCGAGTCGAGGGCTGCCGTCGACGCTGCCCTGAAGGCCGCCGAGGCCGCCGGAGCGACCATCACCGACCGTCCCCACGACCGCCCGTTCGGGATCTACTCCGGCTACTTCAAGGACCCTGACGGTCATCTCTGGGAGGTCATCTGGAATCCTTCCATGCCGGCCTGACCTCGCCAGGTTCGAGGCGACCTCGACCGGGCCAAGCGCCGGATGGAAGCCGAGGGCCGCGCCTCAGGCGGCGCGACCCGCGAGCTCCTCGGTGTGATCCTCATGGGTGTACCAGCGGCGCTCGACACGGTCCCAGTGGGCGTGCTCGAGCGCGCCATGGGAGACCGGTTCAGCCTGCGGCCGCCCCAGCATCCGGGCCACGGCCCACGCGATCGCCTGCGTCATATAGGTGACCATTTCGAAGATTCCTCCTTTTTTCAGGCTGCCTCGGGCAGCTCTGACTCGGCCGGACTGGGGACGGCTGCGGAGCGCGGGGCACGAAGCGTCAGCAGCGCCAGCAGCAGTGCGATGGCGACCAGGGAGGCGGCGATCGCGAACGCCAGCTGGTAGCCGCCGGTGAGGGCGGTGGCCCCCGCCGCACCACCCTCGAGCAGCGACCGGGAACGACTCGCGGCGACAGTGCCCAGGGCGGCCAGCCCGAGCGCCGCCGAGACCTGCATCGAGACGTTGGAGATCCCCGCCGCCAGGCCGGCGTCGGCCGCGGGGACCTCGGCCATGGCGAGGAGGGTCAGGGGCATGAACGCCATGCCTGCGCCGGTCCCGAAGAGGGCAAAGGTGACGAGCAGCCGCGGGAAGTAGGCGGTCTGCGGCCCGGTGGTGGCGAGCAGCAGAAGCGCCACCATGATCAGCAGGAGCCCGGCGATCAGCACCCGCCGCGGCCCGAAGCGGCCGACCAGCTGGACCGAGATCCCCGTCGACATCGCCCCCAGGGCCACGGTGTGCGGCAGGAAGGCGAGGCCGGTGGCCGAAGACGAAAAGCCGCGCACCTGCTGGAGGTAGAGCGCGCCCAAAAAGAAGGTGGTGAACATTCCCACCGCCAGCAGTCCGCGGGCGGCGCTGGCGCCGACCAGGCTGCGGATGGCGAAGACGCGCAGCGGCATGATCGGGTTGCTGCGCCGGGACTGGAGTCCGACGAAACCGGCGAGCAGCACGACTGAGGAGGCGGCCGCGGTGAGGGTGCGGATGGAGCTCCAGCCGGTCTCGGGTGCGGTCACGATCGCGTACGCGATGGCCATGATGCCGGACGTGACCAGCACTGAGCCGACGACGTCCACGCCGTGCTCGAGGCCGAGGCCGCGGTCGTCATCGATAAGCAGAGCGCCTGCGATCATGGTCGCCACGCCGATCGGCACGTTGATGAAGAAGATCCAGTGCCAGCTCGCGGCCTGGACCAGGAAACCGCCGGCGAGGAGCCCGATGGATCCTCCGCCCGCGATCGTGAAGGCGAAGACGCTCATCGCCTGCGCACGCGCGCGCGCGTCCACAAACGAGGTGACGATCATGGCGATGATCACCCCCGCCGAGAGCGCCCCGCCGATGCCCTGGACGAGCCGCGCCGCGACCAGCGCCCAGGAGCTGGTAGACGAGCCGCAGAGGACGGAGGCGGCCGTGAAGAGCACGACGCCGGCGAGGAACACCCGCTTGCGCCCGAGCAGGTCACCCAGCCGCCCGGCCAGGAGCACAAAACCGCCGTAGCTGATGCTGTAGGCGTTGACGACCCAGGTCAGGCTGGCCGGCGTGAACCCGAGGTCGGACTGGATCGAAGGCAGGCCGACGTTCACCACCGTGGCGTCGACCACGATCATCAGCTGGCCGAAGCAGACGACCACAAGGGCCATCCAGCGCCTAAGATAATCCCGCTTCATCAGTTCCCTTAATCTTCCGATCATCTGATCACTCCCTACGACCCCGACACAACGATGATCACTATAACATGATGATTGGCGTGTTTGCATGATCCTGCTCTGCGGTAACATTCCGGAGGCGAGGGCAGCGTTGCGATGACAGCGATCAAGGAAGACAGGAGAGGAAGGGACGAGGGCCTCGGGCTGATCACGCTGGTCACGCTCGTCTCCAAGGCCTTCTATCGCCGCAGCTTCGAAGACCAGCTCGGTATGAAGCTCAAGGAGTTCCAGGTGCTCGGCTACCTCGACGAGCATCCGAGGACGACGCAGCAGGAGCTGGGCGAGGGCATGCTGCTCGACCCCAACATGGTCGTGCTCCTTCTGAACGAGCTTGAAACCCGCGGCTACTCGCTTCGCCGGCGCGATACCGAGGACCGGCGCCGGCACGTGGTGGAGATCACAGCCGCCGGCAAAGACGCGCTGAGCCGGGCCAGCAGGGCGCTCACGAAGATCGAGGACGACATCTTCGGCGAGCTGAGCTCCGGGGAGCGGGAGTCACTCCGAAGACTCCTCGAGAAGGTCCTCGAGGGCATCGCCACCCCCGCGATCCGCTAGCCGGACCCTTTCCTCGGCCCGGACCCCGGGCGGTCCTCATATGGCGAACCCACCCAAACTCTTAGCGCCGCCTTAACCAAGGCGTGCGATCATCCGCTGCCAGGTGGAGATCGCGCACTCGATCCCCGGCCGAATCCGCTTACGTCTTGCCGCCGAGGAGGTGCCCGGTGCGGACCTCCTGGTGCGACGTCTGCACGGCCATCCAGGCGTAAGAGCCGTCCGCTGGAATCCCGCGGCACGGTCGCTCACGATCGGGTATGAGCGCTCCTCTAAAGTCGCTGTCGCGCTTGAGCTGCCGGCGGCTCAGCACCCGGCGCCCCGAGCGATTCCCGCCCCCGCAGGCATCGTCTGGAGCAAGGTTCTCTTCGCCTGCATCCTGTCCCTGATTCCCCTGGGGCCTCTCGGCGGGCTGGCTCTGTCCGCCGCCGCCTCGATCCTCGAGCAGCGCCTGGCCACGACTCGCTCCGCCGCCTGAACGCCCCGGTAAGGTGGGGACGTGGCACAGCCGGCGGTTCCCGCACGCACCTCTCAAGCCTCCCAGGGAACCCCGCGCTGGAACTACACCGTCGTCCACTCGCTTCCCGACCGGGTCCGGCTGCGGCTATCCCACCCCGACGCGGCGGAAGGCCCTGAGCTGGCGGGGCTGCTGGCGGCGCATCCCGAGGTCGAGACCACTCGCTGGGTGGCAGCGGCCCGCTCGCTGACCGTCGTCTACAAGCCAGAGAACTCGTTCGCCGAGATCATGCGCGGCCTGCCGTCCGAGGCTTCCCAGCTCGCAAGTCGCGAGCGACCCCAGCCGCCACTCTGGCGGCAGTTCGTCGTGCCGGCCGTGGCCGTGGCCGCCGGCCTGAGCGGCGCCGGGATCGCTGCCCGCATCGCCGTCGCCATCTGCGCCACGCCCGTGGCACGCCGCGCACTGCGCGGGCTCCTGGGCCGCCGGCTCAACATCGACGTGCTCGACACGGCAGCCATCGCCCTTCTGCTCGCCACCGGCGACCTCCTGGCCGCCGGCGTGTCGGTTGCGCTGATCGAAACCGGCGAGCGCATCCGCCAGCGCGCGTCCGGCCGGGCGCGGCGCGTGCTGCGGGCGTGGATGGGCGCCGACGCGGCCGGGGTGCGAGTGCTGCGGCCGGGTACCGAGCCTCGCCGACCCATGGCCGAGATCGCGCCCGGTGAGCTGGTGGTGGTCTACGCCGGGGAGACGATCCCGGTCGACGGGACCGTGGTCGACGGCGGCGGCATGGTCGACACCCGGACCTGGACGGGCGAGCCGCTCCCCCGTGACGTGCGGCCTCCCTCCCAGGTCCTGGCCGGCAGCTCGATGGTCGACGGCCGGATCGTCATCCAGGTCTCGGCCACCGGCGAGCACACCCGGGCCGGCCGGCTCGCGGCCGCGCTCGAGGACGCGATCGCGGCCAATACCAAGGTTTACGAGCGCGCCCGCCGGATCGCGGACGGGTTCGTGGTGCCGGCGTTCGCCATCAGCGGGCTGGCGTGGTTGCTGACCGGCGACTTCGCGCGCGTCGTCTCCATCCTGATCATCGACTTCGGCACCGGCATCCGCCTGGCGCTCCCGACCACCGTGCTGACCACGATGATCTCGTCCGCAAGGCGCGGCATTCTGTTCAAGCAGGGCCAGTCGATCGATGACCTGGCCCGCGTGGACGCGATCGTCTTCGACAAGACGGGCACGCTGACGACGGGCAGGCCCAGCGTGGTCGGCGTGGTTGCGGAACCCGGCTTTGAGGCCGACGAGGTGCTCCGGCTGGCGGCCGGCGCCGAAGGCCACGTGCCCCATCCCCTGGCCCGCGCCATCCGGCGTGCGGCCCGCCGCCGTGGCCTCGAGCTGGTGGCGCCGGAATCCGTCCGCTACGTCCCCGGCGGCGTGCATGCCGAGATCGAGGGGCGGTCGCTGATGATCGGCGACCGCCGGCTGCTGGAGGCCCACGGCATCGGCGGCGGCGCCGAGGAGTCGGCCGACTCCTCGGTCGCGTTCGTGGCCATCGACGGCAGGCTGGCGGCGCGCATCAGGCTGCGCGACACGATCAAGGCGGAAGCACCCCAGGCCATAGCCAACCTGCGGCGGCTGGGAATCCAGGAGCTGGTGCTGGCGACCGGCGACCACGCCGCCGCCGCCCGTTCGGTCGCTCGCCAGCTGGGACTCGACAGCTACCGGGCGAGCCTGATGCCCGAGGACAAGGTCGAGCTCGTGCGCGAGCTGCAGGCTCGCGGCCGGGTCGTCGCGCTGGTCGGCGACGGGATCAACGATGCCACCGCGATGGCCGAGGCGGATGTCGGCATCGCGGTGCCCAAGGGCGCCGAGCTCGCCCGGGAGGCGGCCGATGTCGTGCTGCTCGAGGACGAGCTGAGGGCCCTCGGCCACGCAATCCATCTCTCGCGCGCGGCCGGCGAGATCATCCGGGAGAACGTCGTCCTGGTCGCCGCCCCCAACGCGGTCGGGCTGGCGCTGGCGGTCGGGGGCCGGCTGACCCCCCTAGCCGCGGCCCTCGTCAACAACGGGTCGACGCTGCTGGCGACGGGGAACGGCCTGCGTCCGCTGCTGGGCCGCGACCGAAGCTGAGCGCGGGCGGCGCCGGGGGCTGGCTCCCGCCACCCGGTCAGCCGCCTTCCTGAGCCTGGGTGGCGTCCTCACCATCCGCACGGTGCCCTCGGCGTCGCCACCGACCGGCTTGGCCATGCCGTCGAAGACGTGGACGCCGAAGCGGATGGCGCGGGGAAGTGCATTGCGGTCGAGCAGCTTGACCAGCGGGATGGCGGCCAGAAACAGCCCCACCGGCCACTCGATCATCTCCAGCGCCACGGCCAGGCCGACGCCCCCGTAGTAGCCGGCCGATCGGGGCCAGTCGACCTCGACCGGGCCGATCCTTCCACTCAGGTAGCGATCGTCAGGCGTCGCCGTTGCCCACCACCTCCAGGGCGGGCCGGCGGGCCCTGGGCGCGTGCTCCGGATAGAGCTTCAGAAACGAGTCGACGCCGTAATAGAGGAGCACATACCAGGGCACCGTTCCCAGGGTCAGACCCTCGGCCACCAGCTGCCGGACTCCGACCGAGATGAAGGCGGCAGGCACCAGCCAGCGCAGGCTGACCCGGCCGTCGGTCAGCTCGCCGAGCTTGGCGTCGAGGCGCTTCACCAGGTCGACCGACGCTTCGACGCCGGCGTCGGCGGCTCCATGGGAAGCGTCCGCCGAAAGGAGCTCGAGCACCTCGTCGAGCGCCGCGTGGAGGGCGTCGGTCCGCTCGCCCTCGACCAGTATCGATCCCGAGCGCGGGTTGACCGTCGCGCTGTCCACGCCCGGCTGTGAGGCGAGCCGTTTTTGAACGCGCTCGAGCGCATCCTCAGTCCGGTCGGTTTTGAGTACGCGAGCCCGCATGCGACCCTGGGATCGGTGCTCGACCCTGGCCCGGACCTTGGGATGCTCCACGACCGCCATCGGCTACTCCGCGGCGCGTGGCCGGGCGGTTCGCCGCGGACGGCGCGCCGGGCCGGCGGATCCGTTGCCGTTGACGCGCTCGGCCCGGGCCTCGGCGACCAGGTCCTGCCCGCGCTCGTAGGCCTCTGCGGTCGCCTCCTGGACACGCTCACCGACCGTCATGCCGATCTTGATCGCCTCTTTCGCGACCGGCCGCAGCTGTTCGCTGAACGCCGTCCCGATGGCCAGGCCGATGGCCAGCCAGCCGGCTCCGGGAAACATGACCTCTACCAGATCATCGAACATGGTCGCCTCCTCTTTTGCGACCCACTCTACTCGTGGGTCACGGGCTGCAGTGGCCGGGTTTGCCCCTTCATCAGCGGCCCCGCAGCGCGTCCCGTACTGGGCATCGAAAAGCCGCCCATGTCGAGCTGAGGCCAGGAGGCGATTTCGTCATCGGGCTCGTGGCGATAGGTTTTCGATGTGGTGAAAGAACTGAGCCTCGAAGGCAGGGTGGCGGTGGTGACCGGAGCCGGGTCCGGGATCGGGCGCGCGATCGCGGCCGGGCTGGCACGCGACGGTGCGGCGCTGGCGGTCCTCGACATCGATGACGCGGGCGCCGGGGAGACGGTGCGCGCCATCCGCGCCGAGGGGCTCCGGGCCTCTGCCTTCCACCTCGACGTCGCTGACGAGGCCTCCATCGACGCTGCTTGCGCGCAGGTCGAGAGCGAGCTGGGACCTCCCGGGATAGTCGTCAACAACGCCGGTTGGGACGTCATACAGCCCTTCCTGGAGAATGAGCGCGACTTCATCCGCCGGGTGGTCGCGATCAACTACCTGGGGCCGGTGATGCTCACCCAGGCCTTCCTCAAGTCCATGGTCGAGCGAGGCGCCGGCGGCAGGGTCATCAACGTCTCGAGCGACGCCGGCCGCGTGGGCAGCACCGGGGAGACGGTCTACAGCGGCGCCAAGGCCGGGATGATCGGCTTCACCAAGTCACTGGCCCGTGAGATGGCCCGTCACCAGATCACCGTCAACTGCGTCTGCCCGGGGCCGACCGACACGCCGCTCTTCCGGAGGCAGCCGGAGCGGATGCAGGAGGCCCTGGAGCGGGCGATCCCATTCCGCCGCCTGGCCCAGCCCGACGACATCGCCCAGGCCGTCCGCTACTTCGCCTCGGCCGGCGCCGGGTTCGTGACCGGACAGGTCCTGAGCATCAGCGGCGGCCTGACCATGGCAGGCTGAGCCAGGCCGCCTCCGTTCTGCCTAGGGCCTGCTCGAGTCGTCCGGCTTGAGCCACTTCCGCAGCGAGCTGCGCGAGGCGGCCTTCCACTCCGCCCACCACCGCTCGCGCGAATGCTCGGCGGCCGCCCGCTCGGCGGCGACCAGCTCCCCGGCCGCGAACGCGGGCCGGCCGGAGGTGGCGGCGCCACGCAGCCAGGCCTGCGCGGTGACGCTGTCCTGGTGCTCGCCGAGGATGGTCTGGACCCGGGCCAGGGCGCTGGCGAAGCGTTCGGCCGGCTTGCCGGCGGCCGGCGCCACCGCTTCCGACGCATACCGGGCGCGCTTGGCCAGGATGCGCACCTCGTGGAGTGCCGG
Organism: uncultured Actinomycetes bacterium; assembly: GCA_964383855.1. Classification (GTDB taxonomy): domain Bacteria; phylum Chloroflexota; class Dormibacteria; order Dormibacterales; family Dormibacteraceae; genus CAZHAC01. The sequence continues at coordinate 26,042 of CAYLIP010000012.1, forward strand.
GTCCGGCGGCTGCGGGCCGAGCTCGCGGACCGCCTTGCTCAGGCGGCGCCAGGGCCGCCGCGCGAGCGCGGGCAAGGCTTCGGCGGCCGGCGCCTCGGCCTCGGCGCTGAGCACCGGGTCGCGCGCGGCCACCACCAGCCGATCGAGCAGGTCGACGTAGCGATCCGAGTTCATCTCCTTCAGGAGCCGATCTCGCTTGGCGGCGGTTTCCTCGCTGAGGCGCCGGATCAGCGGGGCCGCGCCCGGCCGGTCGGCCTCCGGCAGCTCGCCGACCCGTCCCCGGATTCGCTCCAGCAGGACCTCCGAGTCGCGGACCTCGCCGAGAGCGCCGCCGATCCAGCTCAGCTCGTCGCGAAGGCCGTCCGCCCAGTCCCGGTCGAGAAGGGGAGCAAAGGTGCGAAGGTCCGAGCGCAGGCGGCGGGTGGCGACGCGCGCGTCGTGGACTCGCTCGGGATCGCCGCCCACCCGGACCCCGGGGTCGTTGTGCAGCAGCGTGGCCACGGAGCGGGCAAGGGCGGCTCGGACCAGGTCGCCGGCGGAGGCGCCGTCCCGGATGTCGGGCGCCGGCACCTCGGGCGGCCCCATCGCCGCCGGCCCGAGCGCCCGCACCAGCTTCGGGGTGGGGTCGGGGATGCCGGCTCCGGCCGCCTGCAGGCGCTTGACGAGCGCGTCCAACAGCGCTTCGTCGCCCGACTTGAGCTCGACCTCGATCTCCCTGAACCGGGCCGCCACGCGGCGCCCGTCGAGCACCGACACCTCGTCGTCGACGACCTCAGCCGCCACCTCGCCCGAGGGCCCCGCCAGGCGGACGCGGCGGCGCAGGGTCCTCAGGCGGGCCACGGCCGTCAGCTCAGCCCTCCGGACATAGCCCCGGACCAGTGCGAGCAGACTCGCCGGCGGTCTGCCCGGCTGGCCGGCGGCGGTGATCTCGTCGCGCTCCAAGGCGGCTCCGGCGGCGGCTCCGGGGAGCTTGAGCGTCCAGCCCTCCCCGGCCCGGTGGCGGAGGGAGCAGCCCCAGCGCGCGAGCCGCAGATCAGGCGTGTCGTAGTACACGGTCTCCAGGCGCAGCGCCTCCACCTCGGAGGGCGCTGCGCCGTCCAGGCCATCGAGATCCGGCAGGCGGAAGGAGGGGCCCGCTCCCAGCTTGACCTCCCGCTCCACGTTCAGCTCGGTGGCCAAGTCGCCCCCTCGGCGGCGCGCATACGTTCGAAGAGAGTAGCCGAGCCGGTTCCAGTGGAGATGAGCGCCGGGTGCCAGACGGGCCTCGCCAAAGGGGCAGGGCGGCCTGGTTGCCGACTGGCGACCGGCGGCGCCGCGAGTCCCGAAGAACACCCGGCTCTGCGGGCGCCGAGACGGCCCCAGGCCGCGGTTAACCGGCCCCCGCCCGGCCCAGCAGGTCGAGGACCAGGGCCGCCGGCCAGGAGAAGCCGTCGGCGCCGCCGCCCGTCCCGTCGATCGGGCTGTAGTGCTCGTAGAAGCCGGCCCTCGAGACCAGGTCCACGGTCACGCCGTCGAGGTCCTGCGCCTGCTCCCGCAGCCCGGCCGTCTCCAGGCCGCGAGCGATCAGCCAGTTCAGGTGCGACCACACCGGCCCCCGCCAGTACCGCAGCGGATTGAAGGCCGGATGGCTCGGCGCCAGCGTCCACACCCGCCAGAGGTCGCGGCCCTCGGCGATGTAGGCGTCCCACATCCGCTGCGCGCGCTCGCCCGGGATCAGCCCGCTCAGGGTGGCGGCGATCCCGGCCGGCGTCGGCAGAACTATCCGGCGCCCGGCGATCACGTCGTAGTCGAAGTAGCCCTGCAGCTGAGGATCCCAGTGCCGGGCCTCGAAGGCGGCGGCGAACTCGTCCAGCTCGGCTCCCGCGAAGGGTGGCTCGGCGCCCAGCCTGCGCGCGATCGCATTGAGGTCGGTAGCCGCCCGGTACCAGCAGCCGTCGACGAAGACGTCGTTGACGACAAACGGCGAGACCGCGCGGTAGCGCTCGATCGAGTAATCGCAGGAGTCGAGCAGCTCGATCAGCGCCAGGTAGCCGTCGTAGTCGCGATCGTCCGGGCGGTGCTGAGCGCCGACGTGCTGGGTGTCGCGGCGCTGGAAGGGGCGCTGCGGCCGGAGTCCGGCCGCCCGCAGCTGATCCCAGCGGGGAGAGTTGTCCCAGCCGGTCTCCCAGGGGTGAACGACGGTCACGAGGGGGCATCCGTCGAGCCGGCGCTCCCCGGCCAGGTATCGGAGCCAGCGCTGAAATGGCTCCAGCACCCGGCCCAGGAAGGCTTCGGCGCGCGCGGGGTCGGGCGCCAGCTCGGCCACCCTCAGCGCCGCCGTGACCAGCACGGGCGGGTTGGAGATCCCGCTCGTCGGTACGTCCGGTCGGTGGTGGCGGGCCGCGTTGGGCCAGCGGTCCGGTCCCGGGAAGTAGTCCTCGAGGTGGGCGGCGTCGTACCTCAGGTGGGGAACCATGCCGTTGTCCCACTGCGCCTCGAGCAGCGATTCGATCTCAGTGATCGCGCGCTCCCAGTCGATCCAGGCCCAGCCGACGCTGACCAGCGCGCTGTCCCAGTTCCACTGGTGCGGGTACTGGCGGGACGAGGGCTTGGTCCAGCGCCCGGCATCGTTGCCGCGCAGGACCGCCTCGGCCGCCTCGGCGAGCTGTGTGCCCGTCATCCCCGGCGGCCCGGCCGGATACCGGCCGCCAGCCCCGACGGTGAGTCCAGGATGGACAAACTCCGAACCGCCTCCCATGATCTACACAGCCGCGATATCGCATCAGACGCGGAAAGGACGGGGATAGATGGGAGTTCGCCGATGACATCGATCACGCCTACATCATGGCGCGGGCGAAGGCGGCCGAAAGCGCAGGTGGCCGCCCTTGCCGGATTCCTTGCCACGCTGCTGGCCGCCTGTGGCGGCACGCCGGCCCCGGCCGGGACGCCGGGTGCGCAGGCCAACGCGGGTACGGTGAGCTTCCTCTCCTCCCAGGCGCAGCCCGTGAACGAGGCGGAGGCCATGCGCCGCGACGTGCTCGGCGCCTTCAAGGGGACGGTCAACTTCGACAGCTCGCGCAGTGACGCGCAGATCGTCCAGCAGCTCCAGGCCGAGGAGCAGGCGGGCAAGGTGACCGTCGACCTGGTGGCGGGGCTCCACGGCGACTTCCCCGCGCCGGCGCAGGCGGGCCAGCTCGAGGATCTTTCTCCCCTCCTGCAGAAGCTCGAGCAGGACCGGCACTTCAACCCGGAGCTGCTGAAGTACGGGAAGCTCGGTACGAGCAAGCAGTACTACATCCCCTGGCTCCAGGCGACCTACATGATGGTCGCCAACAAGAAGGCCCTGCAGTACCTGCCCAAGGGCACGGACATCAACAGCCTGACCTACGACCAGCTCATCCAGTGGGGCCAGAACATGAAGCAGGCCACGGGTGAGAACAAGATCGGGCTTCCGGCCAGCAGCAAGGGCCTCATCCACCGCGGGGTCCAGGGCTACTGGTACCCCTCCTTCACCGGCACCGAGGTCAGCGGCTTCAAGTCCCCGGAGGCAGTGACCCTGTGGCAGACCTACAAGAAGCTCTGGGCGGTGACCAGCGCCCAGTCGACCAACTACGCGTTCATGCAGGAGCCGCTGCAGTCGGGCGAGGTGTGGGTGGCCTGGGACCACCAGGCCCGGCTGATCGACGCCTTGAACAGCAGCCCCGACCAGTTCGTCGTCTTCCCGGCGCCCTCCGGGCCCAAGGGCCTCGGCTACATGTCGGTGGTGGTCGGGCTGGCGATTCCGAAGGGGGCCCCCAACGCCAAGGGCGCCGAGGCGCTCATCGACTACCTGACCCAGCCCAAGAACCAGGTCAAGGCGGTCAACGTGGTCGGCTTCTTCTCGGTCCTCAACGACGCCGCCGCCAACAGCACCGCCGGGCTGAAGCCGGGCGTCGGGCTGGAGGCGGCCGCCGCCGCCAAGCAGACCGGGAACAAGAAGGGCATACCCGCGCTGCTGCCGGTGGGTCTGGGCGCCAAGGACGCCGAGTTCAACAAGGCCTACACGGACACGTTCACGCGGATCATCCTGCGCAACGAGGACATCCAGGCCGTGCTCTCTTCGGAAGCGCAGACGGTCAACAGCCTGCTCAGCGGGGTCAACGCACCCTGCTGGCCGCCCGACCCGCCGAGCACCGGCGCATGCCAGGCCAGGTAGCGACTGCGCCGGCCCTTCCCGGCGTGGCCGAAGGCCGCCGCCGGGGCCGGCGGGGCCGGCGCGTCCGGTGGGCCCCCTACGCGCTGGTCGCGCCGGCGACCCTCTTCATGCTCGTCTTCTTCGTGTGGCCGGCCTTCCAGGCCCTGCTGATCGCCTTCCAGACGCCGGCCGGGGCGTTCACTCTGGGCAACCTCCAGGCGATGGTGCACGACACCGACTTCCGGTTCGCGCTCACGAACACGCTTCTCCTGGTGGCGCTGATCATCCCCGTGGAGACCGCGGTCGCGCTGCTCATGGCGGTCCTCGCCCAGAGCCGCCTCCGGGGCATGGGCTTCTTCCTCTATTTCTGGACGCTGCCCCTGGCCGTGTCCGACCTCGCGGCCGGGCTGATCTGGCTCTCCGTCTTCACCTCGCACGGCTACCTGAACTCGCTGCTGCAGGACCTCCACCTGATCAGGCACCCGATCGGCTTCCTCGACTACAACAGCCTGGGGACCCTGGTGGCGGCGATCGTGATCGCGGAGGTCTGGCGCAGCATCTCCATCGTCATGGTCGTCATCACCTCGGGCCTCCAATCGATCCCGGTCGAGCTCGACGAGGCGGCGGCGATCATGGGCGCCGGCGGGTGGCAGCGCTTCACGCGGGTGACCTTGCCGCTCCTGAAGCCGAGCATCCAGGTGGCGCTGATCCTGCGCACGACGGCGGCCTTCCAGGTCTTCGCGATGGTGCTGGCCATGGCGGGCGCCGCCTACCCGGTGCTGGCGATCAAGACCGAGCAGTGGGTGTACGACTACCAGAACTACCAGTTCGCGGGTAGCTACGCGGCGCTCATCCTCCTCTTCTCGGCGGTGGCCACGGTGATCTACCTGGTCGTGCTCCGGACGCCGCGCCAGGTCTTCCAGCGATGACGCGGCGACGAACGCCCCCCGACCGGATGCTCGCCTACGGCGTGGCGGTGCTGCTCACGCTCTTCATGCTCACGCCCCTGTACCTGGTCACGATCGCCGCCTTCGCGCCCCGCTCCGCCGTCTTCGACTACCCGCACCCGCTGGTTCCCACGCAGCTCAGCCTGGACAGCATCTCCTTCTTTCTGACCACGCATGGCATCCTGCCCGCCCTCGAGCGGAGCCTGCTGGTGGGCCTGGTCACCGTCGTCCTCTCCCTGGCGCTGGGCGCGCCCGCCGGTTACGCGATCGCCCGCTATCCCTTTCGGGGCCGCGACCTGGCCCAGCTGCTGCTGCTCTCGGTGCGCATGTTCCCGACCCTGGTCCTCGCCATCCCCCTGGCCGTGACCTTCATCGAGTGGCGCCTCTTCGACACCGTCTGGGGCGTGGCCTTCCTGCACACCGCGATGTCGCTCCCCTTCACCGTCCTGCTCTCGGCCAGCGTCTTCCTCCACGTCTCGACCGAGCTCGAGGAGGCGGCGCAGATCATGGGCGCCGGCCGGGTGGGGGCCTTCCTCCGGGTCGTCCTCCCGCTCAGCGTGCCTGGCCTGGCGGCGGCTGCACTGTTCGCGTTCGTGCTCTCCTGGAACGAGGTCTTCGGCGCCCTGATCCTCACCCGCCAGAGCGCCACGCTGCCGGCCCAGGTCGTGCAGTCGCTGAGCGTGTCGCCGCTGCCGTTTCGCTTCGCGGGCGGGCTCGCCCTGACCGCGCCCGCCTTCGTCTTCATCTATTTCATGCGGCCCTACCTTTTCAGCGCCTTCCGGGGCGTCGCCGCCCACTAGGAGGGACCACTTGGCGGAGATCCGGCTGGAGAACGTGCGGAAGACATACCCGGGTGGCGTCACCGCGCTGCGGGACATCTCGCTGACGGTCGCCGACGGTGAGTTCACGGTCCTCCTCGGGCCCAGCGGGTGCGGCAAGACGACCCTGCTGCGGATGATCGCCGGGTTCGAGCAGCCGGACTCGGGCGCCATCTGGATCGGCGGCCGGGACGTGACGGACGAACCTCCCCGGCGGCGGGGACTGGCCATGGTCTTCCAGAGCTACGCGCTCTTTCCGCATCTGAAGGTCTTCGACAACATCGCCTTCGGGCCGCGCATGCACCGCACACCGCGCGAGGACGTCCAGGCCCGGGTCCGGCGGACCGCCGAGCTGATGGAGATCTCGGGATTGCTCGACCGCTATCCGAGCCAGCTGAGCGGCGGGCAGCGCCAGCGCGTCGCCGTCGCCCGCGCCCTCGCCATGGAGGCCGAGGTGATCCTGATGGACGAGCCGCTCAGCAACCTCGACGCTTTGCTCCGCCTCCAGATGCGCGCCGAGCTGAAGCACCTGCTGAAGGCGGTGGGGACGACCACCGTGTACGTGACGCACGACCAGATCGAGGCGCTAAGCATGGGAGACCGGACAGCGGTCATGCGGGCCGGCGAGATCGTGCAGGTCGACGACCCGGTCGCCGTTTACGACCGGCCGCGGACCCCGTTCGTTGCCTCGTTCATCGGCAACCCGCCGATGAACCTGCTCCACGGCGAGGCCGGCGACAACGGCTTCACGATCGATGGACAGGTGGTGGCCGGGGACGGCGTGGCCGGCCGGCGAGCCGGCGAGCGGGTGCTGGTCGGGGTGCGGGCCGAGAACCTGGAGGTGCTGCGCGAGCAGGAGCCGGGAACCCTGGCCGGCCGCGTTCGCGTCCTGGAGCCGCTCGGCTCCCACCTGCTCCTGACCATCCGGCTTGGCAGCCAGGACTTGAAGGCGACAGCGCCCATCGATTTCGCGGTGCAGCCGGAAGACGAGGTGTGGCTGCGGGTCAAGCCGGGCAGCGTTCGCATCCTCGAAGAGACCACGGAGTCGCCGCAAGCCGCGGCGACCTGAGCCGGTGCGGACGGAGATCCGCGTCGCGAGCCGCTGAGCCTACAGTGGCACGATGAAGGCACCGCGATCTGACATCGACGTGCTCTGCCTGGGCGCCGGACCCTGCGGGGAAGCGCTCTGCGCCGAGCTCAGCGGTTCCGGGCTCACGGTCGCCGTCGTGGAGCCGCACCTGGTCGGCGGGGAGTGCCCGTACTGGGGCTGCATGCCGAGCAAGACGCTGATCCGGGCTGGGGAGGTGATCGCCGAGGGACGCCGGGCGCTGGACATGTCCGCGTCGCGCGTCGACATCGATGTCGACTTCCCGAAGGCGGCCAGGCGCACCGCGTGGATGGCGCGCGACTGGAACGACAGCGGCGCCGCCGAATCGCTGACCGGCACCGGCGCCGAGCTGATTCGGGCGGCCGGCCGGCTCACCGGCGAGCGCCTGGTCGAGCTGGACAGCGGCGACCTTCTGCAGGCGCGGCGTGCCGTGGTGGTGGCCACCGGCACCAGCCCGGCGGTGCCCGAGATCCCCGGCCTGGTGCGTGAGTCGGCCTGGACGAACCGGGAGGCGGTCGCCGCCTCCGAGCTGCCGCGCTCTCTGCTGGTGATCGGCGGCGGAGCGGTTGGCGTCGAGCTGGCGCAGGCCTTTCGCAGGTTCGGCTCCGAGGTCACGGTCATCCAGGTCCAGGAGCGCCTGGTCGCGGCCGAGGAGCCGGAGGCCGGCGAGGCGCTGAAGGCGGCCTTTGAAGCCGAGGGCATCGTGGTCCACACCGGGGCGCGCCTGGACGGGCTGCCAGGCGATGGCTCGATGCGAGTCCTCCTGGCCACCGGGCGCCGGCCCAACCTGGAAGGATTCGACCTGGGCGCGGCCGGCGCGGCGGCGACGCAGCGGGGCTGGCTGCGCGCCGACCATGCCACGCTGGAGGCGGCCCGCGGGCTTTTTGCCGGCGGCGACGTGACCGGCATATTCGGCTTCACGCACGTGGCCGACTACCACGGCCACGTGATCGGCCGGCGGCTCAAGGGCGAGAACGCGGTCGCATCGCACTCGGCCATTCCTCGCGTGACCTTCACCGATCCCGAGATCGCCTCCGTCGGCGTGACCGAGGCGCAGGCCCGGGAGCGCGGCCTGGAGGTAAGGGTCGCCTTCACCGAGGTCCCGACCACCGCCCGGGGCTACATCCACGACGCGCGCTTTGGATTCATCAAGCTGGTCGCCGATCTGCGGTCGGGCGAGCTGGCCGGGGCCACCATCGTCGGACCCCGCGCCGGTGAGCTGATCGGCGAGCTGACCCTGGCCATCCGCGCGCAGGTACCGCTCCAGGTGCTGGCCGATACCGTCCACGGATTCCCGACCTTCGCGCGGCCGCTCCAGTGGCTGTTCGCCGAGCTGGCCGCGGGGCGTTAAGGCGACGGCCGGGCAGCTAGGCGCCCGCCTCGGCCTCGGAACTCGGCTCTGGTCGCGGCGGCGCCGGATCGGCCGCCGGCCACGCCGGTGCGTCGCTGGCCGGAAAGGACTCCTTCGAGGCCTCGTCGACCCAGTCGATGGCCGGCGGTGGCTCCCTCGTCATTCGCTCTTTCTCCTCACCTACAGGGAACCCCGTGCGGGCTGCGGCCGATTCCCGGGATGCTGCTGAGGTCGGTTTCGTCCATTCCGCGCTGGGCGCCTTAGACTCTCCCTGCCGCCTCATCGGGCGGCCGATGACATCAGTCGAAGGGGGCGCCAATGATCACTTACTCAGTCGATTCACTGCGCGAGCAGGTGCGCGGTGACGTCATCGCGCCCGGCGACGAGGGCTACGAGTGGGCCCGCAAGGTCTACAACGCGATGATAGATCGCCGGCCGGCCGTGATCGTCCGGCCGGCCAACGGCGCCGATGTCATGGCCGCCATCCAGCACGCGCGCGGCAACGGCCTGGCAGTCGCGATCCGCGGTGGCGGCCACAGCGTGCCCGGCTTCGGCACCTGGGACGAGGCGGTCGTGATCGACCTCTCGCGGATGCGCGGCGTGCGCGTCGACCCCCGCACGTCGACCGCCCGCGCCGAGGGCGGCGCCACCTGGGGCGACTTCAACGCCGCCACCTACGGCTTCGGGCTTGCCACGACCGGCGGCATCATCTCGACCACCGGGGTCGGCGGTCTGACCCTTGGAGGCGGCATCGGCTATCTGGCGCGCGGTCTCGGGCTCTCGCTCGACAACCTGATCTAGGCCGACGTCGTCACCGCCGACGGGCGCTTCCTGGTCGCCAGCGAATCCGAGAACGAGGACCTCTTCTGGGCGATCCGGGGCGGCGGCGGCAACTTCGGTGTCATCACCAGCTTCGAGTTCAAGCTTCACCCGGTCAAGGACATCTACGGCGGGCCGATGTTCTACGACATCCGGGACGCGCGCAAGGTGCTCGAGTTCTTTCGGGACTACATAAAGGATGCCCCGGAGGCGATGGGCGGGTTCCCCGCCTTCCAGATCGCCCCGCCCCTGCCGTTCATCCCCGAGGAGCGCCACGGCGTGCCGCACGTCGCCATCGTCGGCTGCTGGTCGGGTTCCCTGGACGAGGGTGAGCGGCGGTTTGCCGCCTTCCACGAGGTGGCCGAGGTGGTGGCCGAGATGGTCGGTCCGATGCCCTATCCCGTCCTCAACAGCGCCTTCGACGCCCTCGTGCCGGCCGGGCTGCAGCACTACTGGAAGGCGAACTACGCCAGCGAGCTGACCGACGGCGCCATCGCCGCGCACCTGGAGCACGGCCCCAACCTGCCTGCGGTCAACTCCACCGTCCACCTCTATCCGATCGACGGCGCCTGCAACCGGGTGGCTCCCGGCGCCACCGCCTTCGGGCATCGGGAAGCCCGGTTTGCCACCGTCATCGCGGGGATGTGGCCCGATCCCGCCAAGAACGAGGCCAGCATCAAGTGGGTGCGCGACTACTCGGACGCCCTGACGCCCCATTCGGAGGCGGGCGGCTACATCAACTTCATGTCGGAGGACGACCAGGCCCGGGTGGCCGCCAACTTCGGCGAGTCGTACCCGCGGCTGCTGGAGCTGAAGCGGCGCTACGACCCCGACAACATCTTCCGCGCCAACCAGAACATCAGGCCGTAGCGGGGCGACCCCACACGGCAAGGCTGACCGGGTCGCGGGCGGCGCTCGATGCCGCCCGCGCCTGGTCGCGCCCTGGTGCAAGATAGTCCGGGGCGGATGACCGAGCTCGAGCCTCGACACGGACCAAAGGGGCACCCGGGTGCGCACGCCGAGGTCGTCGGGAGCCTGCTCCGGCCCGCCTACCTCCGCGAGGCGCGGAGCCGGCGTGAGGCCGGCGAGGTCTCGGACCCGGAGTTCAAGGTGGTCGAGGACCGTGCGGTCGAAGAGGCGATCGACCTGCAGATCGGAGCCGGGATCGATGTCATCACCGATGGCGAGCAGCGGCGGTTCGCCTTCTACGGGCACCTGGTCGACGCCAACCAGGGCTTCGACCGCCAGGGGGGCTGGGCCATCCCCTTTCGAGACGAGAGCGGCGAGCAGCTGGTCCTGAAGCGGCCGGTGGTGATCGAGAAGCTGCGCCCCACGCGCAGCATGTGCGCCGAGGAGTTCACATTCGTGCGGGCCAGGACCCGGCATTCGGCCAAGGTGACCATGCTGAGCGCCCAGCAGGCGGCCGCCTACTACGACCCCGCCAAATCGAGGCAGGCTTATCCGACCCGCGATGCCTACCTGGCCGACATCGTCGATCTGAGCCGGCGCGAGGTGGCCGAGCTGGTACGGCTCGGGTGCACCTACATCCAGATCGATGCGCCCCAGTACGCGGCTCTGCTCGATCCCAAGCTGCGCGAGGGCTACCGGCAGCGCGGGGCCGACCCCGAGCAGCTGATCGACACCTGCATCGAGATGGACAACGCGATCATCGCCGGGCACCCCGAGGTGACCTTTGCCATCCACATCTGCCGCGGCAACAACCAGAGCCGCTTCTACGCCGAGGGTGGCTACGAACCGATTTCGCGGATCTTCCGGCGGACCCACTTCCAGCGCTTCCTGCTCGAATACGACGACCAGCGGTCAGGCGGCTTCGAGCCGCTGCAGCACGTTCCCGAAGACCGGTTCGTGGTGCTCGGGCTGGTCACCACCAAGAAGCCAGAGCTGGAAGCCGAGGACGAGCTCAAGCGGCGCATCCAGGAGGCGTCGCGGTTCATCCCGATGGAGCGACTGGCGCTCAGCCCGCAGTGCGGCTTCGCCTCCACGATGGAGGGCAACCGCCTGGGCGCCGACGACCAGCGCCGCAAGCTCGAACTGGTCGCCCGGGTGGCGGGGGCGATGTGGTAGCGCTTCCGGCGCAGCCGAGGACGCAGGTCGAGCGGCTGAGGTAGCCGGTGCTGGCCACGGAGCTGCCCGCCCCCGGCCGGCCTTCTTGAACTGCAACCGACGGGACAGGAAACCTCCGCTGGAATTCTGACCAAAGGGGTTAACGTTGCTATAACGCTTCCTCATGTAGCGTTCCCGGCATGAATCGTCGCGACTTCCTTCGCTGGACGGCGGCCGCCGGGGTGGCGGGCGTGGCTCCCTTCGCCGCCTCGCGGGCTCTGCTGGATGCGATGGCGGCGCCTCGGCAGCCGTGCGCGAGCCTCAAGGACATCGAGCACGTCGTCATCCTGATCCAGGAGAACCGGTCCTTCGACCACTACTTCGGCACCTACCGCGGGGTCCGCGGCTTCTCGGATCCGAAGGCGATCCGAAACGCCGACGGGACGCCGGTCTTCTATCAGCCGGATCCGGCCAACGTCAACGATCCGCCGGTCGGACACCTGCTTCCGTTCCACCTCCAGGTCCAGGGCCAGACCAGCTACTGCACCTCCGACATCACCCACGACTGGGGGCCGCAGCACCGGAGCTGGAACGGCGGCAGCATGGACAGCTTTGCCAAAGTTCACCTGGCCGAGGACCCCAAGAACGGCCAGCTCACCATGGGCTACTACACCCGCCAGGACGCGCCCTTCTACCACGCGCTGGCCGACGCCTTCACCATCTGCGACGGCTACCACTGCTCGGTGATCGGGCCCACCGACCCCAATCGCCTGTACACGATGTCGGCCTCGATCGACCCCGCCGGCAAGAACGGCGGCCCCCTGATCGAGACGCTGACCGCCAACCGTCAGCAGTACTTTGGCAAGTTCACCTGGACCACGATGCCCGAGCAGCTGCAGGCGCGCGGCATCGACTGGAAGGTGTACTCGCCCCCCGACTCCAACCTGGAAAACAACGTCCTCGCGTACTTCAAGAGATTCATGACCCCGGGCTCGCCGCTCTACCAGAAGGCGTTCGTGCCCACGTTCCCGGGCGCCTTCCAGACCGACTGCGCGGCGGGCACGCTGCCGCCCGTCTCCTGGGTCCTCGCGCCCCTGGTCTCGAGCGAGCACCCGCCGGCGCCACCGGGCCTCGGCGAGGACACGGCCAGGATCGTCCTCGAGTCACTGGTCGCCAACCCGTCCCTCTGGTCGAAGACCGTCGTCTTCATGACCTACGACGAGAACGGCGGGTTCTTCGACCACGTGCCGCCGGCGGTCGCCCCGGCCGGCACGGCCGGCGAATACCTGACGGCGACCCCGATCAACAACACACCGACGGAGGGCTACCTGGGCCCGATCGGGCTCGGCTTTCGGGTGCCGATGCTCGTCGTCTCCCCTTTCACCCGCGGCGGCCTCGTTGCCTCGGGCACCTTCGACCACACCTCCACCCTCCGTTTCCTGGAGACCCGATTTGGTGTCGAGGTGCCCAACCTGACCGCATGGCGGCGCTCCGCCGTGGGCGACCTCACCTCCGCGCTCGACCTCGGTGCGCCTCCCGACACAACGGTCCCCGCGCTGCCGCCGACCACGACCGACGCCCAGTTCGCGGCGCAGTGCACGACCTCGCTGGCGGGAACGCTGCCGCCGTCGTACCCCGTCCCCAACCCCCAGTCGATGCCGGTGCAGGAGCCGGGCTCGCCGGCGCGTCCCAAGCCGTGCTGAGCCTCGGGCTACCGCCTCTCCAACCGCGCCTGGCGACCCAGGCGGCGCAGCGGCCTGAGCCGCCTCGCTACTTGATCAGGTGGGTGTCGGCGAGCTCGGCGGAGCCGCTGTTCCCGCCGTAGAGGAGCACGCCGCCGCCGGTGTCGGTTGCCGCCGACGCGTTGTACCTGGCGGAGGGCGAGCCCGCCGAACCGGTGGCGTACAGGTTTTCCCAGCGGCCGCTGCTCCAGGTCCAGGTGTCGCCGCAGACGCCGCTCGGGCAGTTGGCGGCGGTCGAGCGGCCGCCGAAGAGGACGAGCCCGGTGGCCGTGCCGCCGCCCGGCTTGTTGTAGTAGCCCATGGCCGCCATTGAGCGCGCCGAGGGGCCGGAGAGCGAGTACGAGCTCCACGCGGATCCGTTCCAGGTCCAGGTGTCGGACAGGTAGGTGCCGCTGTTCTCGCCGCCGAACAGCACGACCTGGCCGGATGCGTCACGCCCGATCGCGGACAGGTCGCGGCAGCTGGGCAGCGAGGTGGAGGCGCAGTTGCTGGCGTTGAGCTGCGTCCATTTGCCCGAGTTGAAGTTGAAAGCCCAGGTGTCGTTGAGGTAGTTGGTGCCGTCGAAGCCGCCGAAGAGGATGACGCGGCTGGAGCTGTCGAAGGCCATCATGGCGCCCGAGCGGGCGGAGGGGCTGCCGGCGGCGCCGGCCGCCTGCGCCTGGGTCCAGGTTTTGGTCGCCGCCGACCACTCCCAGGTGTCGTTGAGATTGGTCAGGGGGCAGGTCAGGATCCCGAGCAGCGAGCAGCTGCCGCCGAAGAGCACGACCGTCGAGTGCGCGCTGTCGTAGGCCACGGCCGCGTTCGCGCGCCCGCTGGGCGCGGTGACCTGGGCGGAGGCCGTCCATGCCGTCCCGTTCCAGAGCCAGGTGTCGGCCAGGTCGGCCAGCCCGTTGGAGCCGCCGAACAGCATCACCTCAGAGCCGTCGTTGATCATGGCCGCGCCCTCGCGGCCCAGGGGCCCGGTGGCGGCGAGCGAGGTCCAGGCGAGGTCGTAGGTGAACTGGTCGTTGGTGGCCGGCGTGGTGCCGCCCGGCGTGGTGATCGTGATGTTGACCGGGCCCGCCGGTGCGGCCGGGCTGGTGGCGACCAGCGTGCAGTTGGCAGAGGCGTCGCAGGTGTTCGACACGATGGTGCCGGAGCGGGTGCCGAACTTGACCGCGGAGGCGTTCTCGAAGTAGGTGCCGCTGATGCTCACCGAAGTGCCTCCGGTCTCGGGGCCGAAAGGCGGCGAGACCATCGAGATCGCCGGCACCGGCGGCTTGGCCGTGATCGAGACGGTGGCGGTCGTGGTCTTTGGCGTGGGGGTCTGGGAGTCCTTCACGGTCAGCGTGGCCGTGAAGGTGCCGGGCACCTGGTAGGTCCAGGAGGCGGCCGGCGTTGACTGCCCGCTGCTGGCCGGCGAACCGTCGCCGAAATCCCAGCCGTAGGTGTAGGGCCCGACGCCTCCGCTCGCCGTCCCGCCCAGGCTGACGGTGACGGGGGCCAGGCCCGAGGTCGGCGTCGCGGTGGCGGTGGCGGTCAGCGGCGGGACGGTGGCGGTGATCGTGACCGCGCTCGAAGCGGCGGTGATGCCGGCCGAGTCGGTGACCTTGACGCTCGCGCTGTAGGTGCCCGCGCCGGCATACGTGTGGGCAACGGTCGAGGCCGTCGTCGTGCTCGGCGCGGTGCCGTCGCCAAAGGTCCAGACGTAGCTGGCGTACGTGCCGGTGCCGCCGCATGGGCTCGCCGTCAGCGACACGTTGAGCGGGAAGTTGCCGCTGGTGGGTGTGGCCGAGAGGTCGACCGACAGGGGAGACACGGTGGCGGTGGCGGTGCCGGTGTCCGCGGCGCTGTCGGTGACCGTGACGGTCGCCGTGTAGGTGCCGCCCGTCGTGTAGCTGTGGCTGGGGGCGGCGCCGGAGCCGGCGGTGCCATCACCGAAGTCCCAGCTGTAGGCGTAGCCGGAGTTGCTGCCCCCGCTGGCGGTGCTGGTGAAGTTGACCAGCAGCGGGGCGGCGCCCTGGCTCGGGCTGGCCGAGGCGCTCACGACCAGGGTGGGGCGCACGCTGACCGTGACCGATGAGGTCGCCTTCGCCGAGCTCGCGTCGGTGACGGTCAGGACCGCGGTGTAGCTGCCGCCGGCGTAGGTGTGCGAGGCGGTCGCCGTCGTCGCCGGCGCCGAGCCGTCACCGAAGTTCCAGCTGTAGGCGTAGCCACCGGAGCCACCGGACACGGTCGAGGCGAAGCTCACCGCCAGCGGCGCCATACCGCTGCCGGGAGTGGCGGACGCGCTCGCCGTGAGCGGCGCCGGCGTGGGCGTGGGCGTGGGCGTGGGCGTCGGCGTCGGCGTCGGCGTCGGCGTCGGCGTCGGCGTCGGCGTGGG
Source organism: uncultured Actinomycetes bacterium (assembly GCA_964383855.1). Classification (GTDB taxonomy): domain Bacteria; phylum Chloroflexota; class Dormibacteria; order Dormibacterales; family Dormibacteraceae; genus CAZHAC01. The sequence continues at coordinate 41,406 of CAYLIP010000012.1, forward strand.
CGTGGGCGTCGGCGTCGGCGTTGGCGTGGGCGTCGGCGTGGGCGTCGGCGTGGGCGTGGGCGCCGGCGTGGGCGTGGGCGTGGGCGTGGGCGTGGGCGCCGGCGCGGGCGACAGGACCGGCGAATCCGTGGGTGTGGTGGTCGGGGTCGGTGTGGGCGACGGCGCCGCAGTGGGCGAAGCCGAGGGCGTGGGCGTGGGCGAGGCCGCGGGCACGACCACGTTGGGATTGGGGCTGGGCGCGGTGTCGGGGCGGTTTCCGCCGAAAGGAAGCCACGACATTCCGGACCCGGCGAAGGGCAGCCAGGGCGGAGCCTCGCCGGTCAGCCAGACCAGTGACGCGGGGCCGCGGCCGAGAACGAAATAGAGCGCCGCGGCGGCAAGAAGCAGGGCGATCGCGGACGACCGCAGCAGATTGCTGCGGCCACGCCGGGACGCGGGGTAGGTCGCCGGGTAGGTTGACAACCCTTCCTCTCTCTCTCAAGCGCCACAACGGAGGGGCTTGGGATTTCCTGCGCGGGATCGCGGGCGCGCTCAGTAGGGCCGCTGCGCCGTAGCTTGAGGAGACAGCAGCCTGTATCGGTGTTCCGGACGGCCGGGCGCTCCATATCGCATGGCCAGGTCAGCCCGTCCGATCCGGCACAGGTGGTCGAGATAGCGGCGCGCGGTCACCCGGCTCACCCCCACCGAGCTGGCGACGGCCGCCGCCGGCAGCCCCGAATCAGCGTCCGCCAGCGTTTCGATCACGAGGTCGAGGGTGGCCTCAGACAGGCCCTTTGGCAGCGGTTCCGACCGCGAGGTGCGAAGCGTCCCGAAGATCCGGTCGACCTCCGCCTGGTCGGCCTCGCGCAGGCGCGCGATGCGTTCGCGGGCGGCCTCGTAGGAGCGCATCTTCTCCTCGAAGGACGCGAATCGAAAGGGCTTAACCAGGTAGTGGACGACGCCCCCCCGCATGGCCGCACGCAGCGTCTCCACGTCGCGAGCGGCCGTGATGGCCACCACGTCGACGTCGGGATGACCGCCGTCACGCAGGCGCTGCAGGACGTCGATGCCCGACATGTCGGGCAGGTAGATGTCGAGCAGGACGAGGTCCGGCCGCAGGCGATCCACGGCCTCCAGCGCAGCCGCGCCGGAGTGCGC
>CAYLIP010000012.1:42642-50553 GCA_964383855.1 uncultured Actinomycetes bacterium
TCCTCCGGGATCCCGGGGCCGTTGTCGCGCACGCGCAGCACGAGCGTGTCCTCGTGGACGCCGACCGCCACATCGACGGCGGCGCCAGGCTGGCCGGCGACCGCCTCCATGGCGTTGTCGATGAGGTTGCCGAGCAGCGTGATCAGATCGTCGTGGTCGAGCACCCCGCCCGTGCTCGACGCCTCCGTGACCTGCAGCTCGATTCCGCGCTCAGCGGCCACCGCCGCCTTGGCCAGCAGCAGGGCGGCAAGCACAGGGTCACCGACGCGGGCGACGATGGCCTCGGTCAGCTCCTGCTGCACGGCCGAGGTCTGGGCGATCAGCTCCATCGCCTCCTCGCCCCGGCCCAGCTCGACCAGCCCGGCGATCGTGTGCAGACGGTTCGAGAACTCGTGCGCCTGCGCCCGCAGCGCGTCTGTGAGCCCGGTGATGCCGACTCTGGGCGCGATCCTCGCCAGCTCGGTGGCGTCGCGAAACGTGGTCACGAAACCCAGCTCGCGGTCGCGCACCGATACCGGCCGGCGGGAGGCCACCAGGGCACGCCCGCCCACCATCACCACCTCGTCCGCGTCGTTCAGCTGCCCGCTGAGGAAAGCCAGCAGACGTCCCGGCGGCAGCAGCTGGCCCAGCTTGCGCCCGACCGCCGAGTCGTCGAGCTCGAGCAGCCGTTTGGCCGCGTCGTTGACCAGGGTGACGCGGCCGTCGCGGTCGGTGGCCAGGGCGCCTTCGCTGATGCGCTGCAGGGTCGCCTCCCGCTCCTGGAGCAGGCCCGCGATCTCGTGCGGCTCGAGGCCGAAGGTGACCCGCTTCACCCGCGCCGCCAGCAGCATGGAGCCGACGGCGCCGAGCGCGAGTGCGATCAGCACCGTGGTGGCATAGCCCGGCAGCTCGGTCAGGAGGCGGGCGCTGACCCGGGATTCCGGGAACCCGACCGAGACCATGCCGATCACCTGGCCGCCCCGGCTCCGGATCGGAGCCTTGCCCCGCGCGGCGACGCCCAGCGTCCCCTGCTGGACGCCGACCCAGGTACGCCCGGCCAGCACCGGGGCCGGGTTCTCGTCCACCGGCTGGCCGATCAGCGACGGGTTCGGGTGCGAGTACCGGATGCCGCGCCGGTCGGTGACCACCACGTAGGAGGCGCCGGTCGACCTCCTGACGGCCTCGGCCGTGGTCTGGATTCCGTGGCCGGGATCGCCTGCGACCAGCGAGGCCTGGACCTCGTCCATTGAGGCGACCGACTCCGCGATCACCAGCGCTCGCTCCTCGAACTGCGCGTCGAGCTCATGGCGCGCCTGCCAGATCGCCGCCCCCAGCCCCGCTCCGGCGGCCAGGAGAACGATGGCCAGCTGCATGGCCAGGATCTGGGTGGCAAGAGGGAGGCGGGACTTCAAGTCGCTGTCCACGGGCAAGGGTACTCGCGCCGATTTGGGCGGCCCGCGACCAAAACGTCCAAAACGCACGCAACGACCGGAAGCGTTCCCAGGACGGCACGGCGGGCCCAGAGTCGCTCGAGTGGAACCGGCGATCGAGCTGCGCGGCGTCACCAAGCGCTTCTCGACCCCCTCGGGTGGCGCCTACACGGCCTTGCGCGACCTCGCCATGCGCGTCGAACCGGGCGAGTTCTGCGCCCTCGTCGGACCCACCGGCTGCGGCAAATCGACGACGCTGGCGCTGATCGCCGGGCTGGAGCCGGTCAGCGAGGGCGAGGTCCTGGTCGGCGGGCGGCCCGTCCACTCCATCCCCGGCGAGATCGGCTACATGTTCCAGGCCGACGCGATCTTCCCCTGGAAGTCGGTGCTGGCCAACGTCGCCGCCGGCCCGCGGTACCGGGGCAAGACGGCCGCCGAGGCAGAGGAGATGGCGCGGGACTGGATCGCCCGGGTCGGCCTCTCCGGCTTCGAGCACCACTACCCGCACCAGCTCTCGGGCGGCATGCGCAAGCGGGTCGCGCTCGCCCAGACGCTGATCAACGAGCCGCGCATCCTGCTCATGGACGAGCCCTTCAGCGCTCTCGATGTGCAGACGCGCACGTTGATGGAGAACGAGCTGCTCACGCTCTGGTCGGCCAGCCGCGCGTCGGTCGTCTTTGTGACGCACGACCTGGAAGAGGCCGTCTCCCTTGCCGACCGGGTCTACGTCCTGACCGCAGGGCCGGCCACCGTCAAGAGCGACTACGAGGTGAGGCTGCCCCGTCCCCGCAACGTGGCCGAGATCCGCTTCGAGGAGGGATTCCGGCGGATCTACGAGGTGATCTGGGAAGACCTCCGCGATGAGGTGCTGGTGAGCTATGAGCGCCAGAAGCGCGCTGTCTGAGACGCAGCCGGCGGCGGCCGGACGGGAGGCGACGCCGGGCGACGGTGTCGGCGAGTCGCGGCGGCGCCGCACCCGCAACCGTCGCCTGAGCATCCAGGGCCTCCGCCTGCTGGTCGCCGTGATCTGGATCGGAAGCTGGGAGCTGACCACCCGGGCCGGCGTGGTCGACAAGTTCTTCTTCGGCCAGCCCAGCGGCATCGCGCAGCGGATGTGGACCTGGACGACCCAGGGCACGGCCCTCGGTCCGCTCTGGGTGCAGGTGGCAGCGACCATGGAGGAGACGGTCCTCGGCTTCCTGGTCGGGTCGGCGCTGGGCATCGTCGCCGGAATCCTCCTGGGAGGGAACCGGCTGCTGGCAGACGTGTTCTCTCCGTACATCAAGGCGTTCAACTCGATCCCGCGCGTTGTGCTCGGCGCGCTCTTTGCGATCTCCCTCGGCCTCGACTTGAAGGCCAAGGTGGCCACCGCCTCCGTGCTCGTCTTCTTCGTCGTCTTCTTCAATGCCTTCCAGGGCGTGCGCGAGGTCGACCGCAACCTGGTGGCCAACGCGCGGATCCTGGGCGCCGGGCAGCGGCAGCTGACGGCCGAGATCGTGATCCCCTCGGCGCTCTCCTGGATCATCGCCAGCCTCCACATCAGCTTCGGGCTGGCGCTGGTCGGCGCCGTGGTCGGCGAGCTCTTCGGCGCCACCGAGGGCGTCGGCGAGCTGATCTACAACGCCAAGAACAACTTCGACGCCGATGGCGTCTTCGCCGGGATGGCGCTGCTGGCCATCGTCGCCCTCGTGGCCGAGGCGCTCATCACGGCCCTGGAAAACCGCCTGATCCGATGGCGGCCAACACCGGTCACTGACGTGGCCATCTGAAGGAGGTACGTATGAGGGGGTATCAGCGAGCGCTAGGCGCCGCCTTCGGGGCGGTGATCGCCCTCAGCGCGTGCGGTGGCAGCAGCTCGACATCGACCTCGGCGTCGAGCGCGCCGGCCGACGTCAAGATCATGGTCGGGGGGCTCAGCAAGCAGATCTACCTGCCCAACATGCTCACCCAGCAGCTCGGCTACTTCAAGGCGGAGAACCTGAACGTGACCCTGGTCGACGAGGGTTCCGGGCAGGGTTCAGAGGACGAGGTGGTGGCGGGCAACGTGGACGCCGGCTCCGGCTCCTACAACCACACCGTCGAGCTCCAGGCGGCGGGCAAGAACATCGAGACCGTCTGCCAGTTTGGCATCGCGCCCGGCGAGGCCGAGATGGTGGCCGCCGGCAAGGCGTCTTCGGTCACCGGCGTCGCCGACCTCAAGGGCCGCAACCTCGGTGTCACCGACATCGGCTCCGGCACCCAGACCCTGACCATGGCCCTGCTCGGCCAGAAGGGCATTTCGGGCGACCAGGCGAAGTGGGTCGCGGTGGGCGCTGGAGACACCTTCATCGCGGCCATGAACCAGGGCCGCATCGACGCCGGCATGACCACCGAGCCCACCATCTCGCGGCTCGTCCAGAGCGGGCAGGGCAAGGTGCTGGTCGACCTGCGCACGCCCGAATCGACGCGCGCCGCGCTCGGAGCCGACTATCCCTTCATCGGGATCTTCATGCGCAACGACTACGTCGCCGCGCACAAGGACGTGACCCAGCGGCTGGTCAGCGCCTACGTCAAGACACTGAAGTGGATGCACTCGCACAGCGCCGAGGAGATCGCCGCCAAGATGCCGTCCGACTACTACGCGGGCGACAAGGCCCTCTACGTGTCGGCGCTGAAGAACCAGCTGGCCATCTTCGGCACCGACTGCAAGATGCCCCAGGGCGGTCCCGAGAACGTGCTCAAGATCGAGCAGAGCTTCGTCTCCAAGTTCAAGGGCAAGACCGCGGACTTGAGCAAGACCTACACCAACGAGTTTGCCAACAAGGCCGGTTAGCAACTCCTCCGTCTTCGTGGGGTCGGGTCGGTGGATCCGGCCCCACATCTTTCCCAACAGCGGCCCCTATCCCTTATTTTGGAGCGGCGTTGTCCTCCAAGCCACCACCCACGGCGGCCGACAGCCGCCTGGGCGACGCGGTCCGGCACCATCGGGAAAGGATCCTCGACCGGCTCTGCGAGCTCGAGTGGGCGGCCGACCCGAGCCATCCCCAGGCACTGGTCCGTGGGCCCGAGGTGGTCCGCCCGCGGGCCACTCTCTTCCTCGACGCCCTGCTCGCCGGTCTCGAGGAAGGCGATTGGACGGCCTTCGACACCTTCATCGCCCGCCGCTCGATCGAACTTCTCGAGGCCGGCGTGGTCACGGTCGACGCCCTCAACCAGAGAGCGCTCACGCTGGCCACCTTCCTCATCCCCTTCGTCCTCGCCGAGCCCGATCCGGGGCCCTTGATGGTCAGCCTTTTCGGCGTCATGCAGTCTCTCAGCGGCGGCATCGTCGCGCGCTACAACCGCAGCCTGCTCCAGGACTCCCAGCGGCTGGACGACCTGAAGACGATGTTCCTGCGGATGACGGGCCATGAGCTGCGGGCCCCGCTCGGCAACATCCGGGGCTATGCCTCGCTGCTGCGGGCAGGCGACCTCGGCGTCCTTCCGGAGAGCGCGGCGCCTGCCGTCGAAGCCGTGGACAAGGCCGCCTCAGGCGCCCTGGCGATGATCGACCGGCTGGTCGAGGTCGCACGCCTGGAGAGCGGCGGCGAGGCCCTCCATCGCGAGCGCCACACTCTCGCCGCCATCACGAGGTCCGCGATCGAGCCGCTGAGGGAGGCCATCGCGGCCGCCGAGATCGAGCTCGAGGTGGAGGCTCTTCAGGGCGACGCGGCGGTCGATGCGGACGAGGTCGGGATCGCCCTTCGCAACCTCGTCGGCAACGCGCTCAAGTACGCGGCGGCCGGCGGCGTGATCAAGATCCGGTCACGGCGCGAGGGCGATGACGCGGTGTTCGAGGTCGAGGACCGCGGGCCCGGCATCGCCCCCGACGAGGTGCCGCACCTCTTCGAGCGCTATTACCGCTCGGAGCGATCACGCCAGAGCGGCGTCAACGGCAGCGGACTCGGCCTCTACATCGTCAGGCGGATTGCCGAGCTGCACGGCGGCGAGGCGAGCGTGCAGAGCCGCCCCGGGCAGGGGGCGACGTTCCGGCTGCGGCTGCGGGCTTGACCGCGTTGCCGGCCATGAGCCGGCGCAGCTGGGAGCGGCGCAGCCGGGCCGGCTCGGTCTCGGCCACGAACTCCTCGACCAGCCCCGCGAAGGCCTCCGGCCGCTCCGAATGCGGGAAGTGGCCGACCCCCGGCATGATCTCGAGCCGGCTGGTCGGCATCGCCCGGGCGGCCTGGGAAGCGTGGCCGGCCGGGATGATGCGGTCGCGATCGCCCCAGATGATCAGGGTCGGCACCAGCGCCGCCAGGTAGAGCCGGTCGTTGGCGGTGAGGCGCTGGCCCTGCACGCCGACGACCGTGCGCAGGGTGTCGATGAAGGCGCGCCGCGCGCTCGGATCGGCCAGTCCGCGGTAGCACTCCCAGAGCTCCCGAAGCTCCGGTGAGTCGACGCCCAGCGAGTGGAGCCGCCTTGAGATGCCGGCCACGAGGTCCATGGCCGGGCGCGGGAAGCCGAGCGGCATCACGTACTCGGAGCCGGGCAGGGCGAGAACGCGAAGGAGGGGGGTGACATCGCTGCCCAGGCCGCCGCTGGCGACCAGGACCATGCGATCGACCAGCTCCGGGAAGTGGTAGGCGACCTGCATGACCACGCCGCCGCCCAGAGAGTGGCCGGCAAAGGTGGCGTGGGAGTGGCCGAGCACCAGCATCAGGTCGCGGATCACGGCGGCGCCCCCCGCCGGCGAGCTGTCGGGTGCCGCTTCGGAGGCGCCGTGGCCGGGAAGATCGGGAGCGAGCAGGGTGAACCGGTGGCTCAGGCGTTCGACGACCCCGCTCCAGGTCCGGCTGGAGCTGGCGATGCCGTGCACGAGGACGAGCAGCGGGCCGTGCCCGGCGGTGCGATAGGCCACCGTGCGCCCGTGGATCACGCGGGTCCTCGGCGCCCACACCGCTGCCGCGGGGCGTCGGTTGGTCACGCCCCGACGCTACCAGACCGGGAATGCGGCGCCTGGTATCGGCGGTTGCCGCTCAGCCGCCCAGGCCGCAGATGCGCAGGAACTCCGAGCGGAGGTTGGGGCTTCGCTCGTACTCCCCGCGCCAGAAGGTCGTCCGCGTGCGCGACTCGGCCTCCCTGACGCCGCGCATCTGGGTGCAGAGGTGCACCGCCTCCAGATAGAGGGCGACGCCGTGAGCTTCCAGGATGCCCTCCAGCGCCCCCACGATCTGCTGGCCCAGGCGCTCCTGGACCGAGAAGCGGGCGCCGAACATGCGCACCAGGCGAGTCAGCTTGGAGATGCCGATGATGTGCTCGTGCGCGATGTAGGCCACGTGGGCGTGCCCGAAGAAGGGCAGCGCGTGGTGCTCGCACAGTGAATAGAAGAGGATCGGGCCCTCCACGATCTGGCTGAGCTCGCAATCGGGCCCGTGCTGGCACTCGGTCGGAAAGGCGGTGACCAGCTTGGGGTCGCCCTCATAGCCGGCGGTGGCGTCGTACAGCGCGCGCAGGAAGCGCTGCGGGGTGCGCTCGGTGCCCGGTGTTTGCAGGTCCATGCCCATGGCGCCCAGGATCTCCGCCATCCAGCCCTCGTAGCGCTGCCACTGCTCGGCGGAGATTTCGCGGTGGTTGATGCGCTCCCAGGAGCGGTCGCTCTCCTCCTCCTCGAGGGGCGTGAACATGCTCACCTTGAACCGCAAAATAGCACGCGATCCGAACCGGGCATCTGCTACCTTCCGACGGTTCATCTCATGCGTAGATTGGTGGCCTCGGTTGCGGCGTTCGGCGCCCTGCTCACCGGGCTCGGCAGCGGCACCCTCCCCGCGTCGGCCGAGGACGAGGCGGCGGTCCGCGGCCGCCTGGCCACGGTCGCCGACCAGGCCGCGCAGAATCGCCAGCAGCTGGACGCCCTCCAGGTGCGGATCGAGGAGCGGCGGCACCGGATCGAATCCGAGCGCGATCAGCTGAGGGGCCTGGCCAAGGCCATCTACGTCCAGCCCGAGAACACGCTGGTCGTGATCGCCCAGTCGCCGGATCTCTCCGATGCCGTCTCCCGGGTGACCGACCTGCTGGTGGCCGCCGGCCGCGCCCGCGCCACCAAGCGGGCGCTCGACCAGGACCTGATCCGGCTGGCCGCCGACCAGGCCCAGCTGCGCGACCGCCAGTCGCAGCTCGACGCCCAGCAGAGGGAGCTGGAAAACGAGTTCGCGCGCCTGGCCGCCCTGGCCGCGGTCGCGGCGCCCGAGAAGCCGGCCCCGCCGCCGGCGCCCACGGGCTCGATCCCGGACATCATCCGGCAGGCCTGGGCGCCCCTGGGCCCCGCCATGCAGGCCTGGGCGATCCGGCTCGCCAGCTGCGAGTCGACGCTCAACCCGCTGGCGGTCAACCGCTACAGCGGTGCCGCCGGACTCTTCCAGTTCATGCCTCAGACCTGGGCGGCCTCCCCCTGGCACGCATCCTCCCCCTTCGACCCCGCCGCCAACTCGGCGGCGGCGGCCTGGCTGTACCAGAAGTACGGCGCCTCCCAGTGGGACTGCTCGAG
>CAYLIP010000013.1:0-41586 GCA_964383855.1 uncultured Actinomycetes bacterium
GGGTGCGGACTTTTCGTTGGCCACGAGCGCGGACATTACGGTGGCCGCGCGCACCCGGCATCGCTTGAACTCGGCAATCGCGAAGCGGGCATAGCTCCGAAGCGCCGCTTGTAGGCGTTCACGATCACGAGCACAGTAAGCGGACGTCCAAGCTTCATCGTGCTGGTGCCAGGCTTCGCCGGCTATCACGGGACGCGGGTTGGGGAGTTGGTGATACCTCTCGGCGATGAACACAAGGGCATCGGCGACGAGCTGGTCGCCCTCGGCCCACGCCGCGCTCGCGTGCAAGGTGCTCATGCCGGGTACTCCGCCTCGAGGTCGGCGAGCCAGACTGGCACGGGGGATTTTGAGTCGGACGGCGTCTCAGAATCCTCACGTGAAGATAGGTACGAAATTACCGGGGGGGTATTAGGGGGGGTTTCGTACCTATTGGCCTCCGGGATAGGTACGAAATTAATTTCGAATTTCGTACCTATTGCCCAGCCGTCACCTTCATTGACGAACTCGCCCTTGCTGCGCCCCCGCAGGAGCGCCTGTTTGGTCGCCTGGTAGGGGACGCCGGTCGCCTTGGCGATGTCGGCGATGGCGAGCGGGATCGTGGACCCGGCCAGCAGGTCGCGAATCTTCTTGCTGGTGCCGCTCGGCCGGCCAACCGCTGGCGCGTCCAGCACATCCACCGTGTAGCCGACGTGAGCGTTCCCGGTCACCCGCCGGTTCAAGGGGATGGCCTGGGTTCGCCCTCGGTAGACGTACTTGACGTCATCAGGCCGCGTGCCCTTCATCTCGTAGATGTGATCGGGCTTGGCGCGGACCTTGTAGCTCTCCGCGATCTGGCCCTGGCCGTTGTAGTAGTGCAAGCCCTCGACCGTGGCGCCGCCACTGGCACGCCGGATTGCGTCGAAGGCATCGCTGACGGCCATCGAGTTCTTGGGGCCGTCCTCGTCGAGCCCGAGGCATTCGAGCAACGGATCGAGGCAGATGTAGTCGGGCTGCCACTCCTGAATCGCCTCGAGGATGGCGAGAAGGCGATCCTCTCGCGCAACGTCCATCAGGCAGCCAGTCCTCACCATGCCGCCATCGGGCTCGATATCGTTCTCGGCGAGCAGGGTTTGGACGGCGTCCTGGCTCATCTCGGTCACCACCAGGACGCGGCCTTTACGGGCCCTCGAGCCGAGATAGTCGTCACCACGGCTGACCGCCTCAGCGCGCCTCCACTGCTGCGTGGATTTGCCCATCTTGTCGCGGGCCACCCACATTGTGAGTTGACCCTCGACAACCCAATTCTCAATCCGCCAGTCGATGGTTTCCTCGGCGGGCGTCTGGGTTACGTCATATAGCCGCAGGCGCGCTCCGGCATCTCCCTGCGCGCCCTGGGCGGCGAGCACCTGGCCAAGGCGACTCGGCGCCGCCCTCTTGTCAGTCGTTGCCGACCTTGGCTCGTAGACCTTGGCCGTGGCGGCGATGGCTCGCTCGATGGTCTGCGCGCCGTAAGTGGAACTCCCGCGGCGGTCATCCCACTTCGCCCGAAACAGGCCTGACGCCCTGAACAGTCGATCGATGCGCGCGGGGTCCTTCTGGGTCCAGTAGGCCAGGCTGCTGCACAGTCGGAAGTCGGCTGCGCTCTCGTCGCCGCCGTGGTCGCTGGTGTCGCCTCGCCAGAGGCGCTCAAACCAGCCCTGCCGGCGCGCTCTGTCTAGTAGCGCCTGGTCGTCGAGGTTGACGCTGGGCGTCGTCGGCTGCGCGCTGAGCGGCGGCGGGAATAGGCGCTGATACAGAACGTCGAGCGCTTCCTGTCGCTCCTCGATCGCCTCAGGCGTTCCAGGTAGGTGTGCGCCTGTCACGGTCATGAACCGCGTGTGCTCGTAGATCTCGACCGCGCCGCCAGCCGGCAGGCTCTTCTTGCAGCGATCGCCCGGCTTGATGCCGCGCACAAGCACGTGCACGCCCGTGCCGCTGGGACTCAGCTCTGTGTATGAGTCGAGCTCCCGAATGATGTCCTGTGCCCACGCCTCAATCTCCCCGGTCTCGGGCTTGCGGCACTTGTCGAGGTCGATGAACACAAGGCGGTCGGCCGCGGTGAGTACAAAGCCGAGACCATCGAAGTCCCGGTGCACCCGGGCGACGGTTTCAAACTCATTCCACGTAGCGGCGTCGTTCGCCTTCGCATGCGCGCCATCGGGTTGATACAAGACCTTGGTCGCTCTTAACTCGCCACCGTGGTCCAGACGCATATCGGTGCGCCACAGAACCCATCGGCGGAGTGCCTTCAACTCCTGAAGCGCCGGCAGCGAACTCATGGCGCAGCCTCTGGCGCAGTCACATAGATGAAGGACTCGCCCTTGTGAAATCCGACATTGATGGAGAATTGGTGGCCATACGGCTCGCACTCCATCGTCAAGCAGGTCAGGGGGCCTCGCCCCTCCCAAGCCTGGGAGTCATCCGACCTAATGGTCACTGGCGACGAGTCGACGTGCGTGAACGAGTCGCCGCAGACTGGGCAGTAAATCTTGTGTCCGGGTAGACCAGCGTCGCCGAAGCCCTGCGGCGCGATAAGTCGCCGGATGGTAATCGCCTGGTCCGCCACGCGGTTGTAGTTGTTCCTGAAATCGTTTACAGTCACGGTGCCTCTTAGTTGATGTGGAAGTTGGCTAGGGGTTGCTGACGGCGCTGGCGTTGTAGGTCGCTGGCGCCGTCTCGGTTTCTCCGAGTAGTGCTTCAACTGCACTCCGCGGGATTCGGATTGAATTGCCGATCCGCACGGAGCGGATCACGCCCGACTTGACCGCGAGGTAAGCCTGATTTCTGCCGATCCGAAGGTGCCTTGCGCACTCCGCCACCGTGAGCACGGCCGGAATCTCAGTCGCCAACATGGGCGCCATCCCCCGCCAAGGCGAGGACTCCGCGCTGGATCAGAGCCTCGGCTGCTCGCCGCCGCCGTTCACTGCGCTGCGCGACCGCCGACGCGAGAGCCGCTAGGTAGCCGCTGTATGTGTCGGGGCGAACGATCGCCCTTCTCTCTATCCGGCTGACGGTGGACGCGTTGACGCCTAGGCGGGCCGCGATAGCCGAGGCCGGAATCCCGACCGCCTCCCGCTGTAGACGAAGGTCTGAGCCTGTCATGGTCGAGAGCATCCCGCCAATTGAGGATGCAAGTGGCAAAACAACTACTCTTGCGCTGAGGTTGCAGTTCTGCTACTGTACCGGCGTGCCTTACCAGGGACTCTCGAAACGGGAGATGGAGATCCGGCGCGCGGTCGGCGATCGAGTTCGCCAGCTACGGGCCAAGCAGCCGGATGGCAAGCACACGCAGACGTGGCTCGCGCGCCAGATCGGCGAGGACAAGAGCGGGGTCATTCGCCTTGAGAAGGGCGAGCGGCCAGTAACCGTCGAGTTGGTCGAGTTACTGGCGAAGGCGTTCGGGATGCCCCCGCTTGAGTTCCTGGCGGGCGGTGCGGCCCCTGTCTGGCGGCTAGGGAACGAGGAGGACCGCATAGCTGCCATCCGAAGCCGTTACCTCGATCAGGCCGAGGAGCAGGCAGACAGAATCGCCAGCCAATTCGCCGCGAATTACCTCACTGAGTTACAAACCGAAACGAGTCAATTGGCAGTGCGTCTCGAGGACTTACTCGCTCGGCTGAGCCCTATTGCCTCGGACGAGCGCCGCCGCGCGGCGGCGCTCGAGTACGAGATCAACCGTCAGCAATCACAAGTCGAGGCGGTCGAGCGAAATCGGAGGAGGTCTCAAACATGAGGGATGGCTACCTGTTCCGGCGGTGCGGCAAGTGCGGACGACGAGTGAACGACCGCCGTTGCTCCTGTGGATCGGACGCTTTTACCTGGGCCTACCGGGTAGACGTCGCACCCAAGGGAGCTCCGCGACAGCAGCGATTCAAGGCCGGCTTCAGGACCAAGGACGAGGCTCGGGCCGCGATGGCCGCTCTACAGACGGCCAAGAAGGACGGCACCTTTGTTGAGCCGTCGAAGATAACAACCGGCGCTTATCTCGAACAGTGGGTGGCGGGGGTCAAGTCGGCCGTCCGCGGCTCAACCTGGCGGTCCTATGAGGTCGCCATGCGGCTCCACATCTCCCCCATCCTGGGCCGCGTGCCTCTCCAGCAGTTGACCAGGAACCAGGTCCGCGCGATGTACGACCAGCTCGGCGCGAGCGGGCGCTCAGTGAAGACCGTGCACAACACGCACCTCGCGCTGAGGAAGGCGCTGGCGGACGCCGTCGACGACGGGCTCATCCGCACCAACCCGGCTGAGCGGGCACACAAGCTGCCCACCGACCGACCGGAGATGCTCACGTGGTCTCGGGAGGAGCTGCGGGTGTTCCTTGACCGGAGCACTGCCGACCCAAACCTGCCGCTGTGGCGCTTGCTCGCCATGACCGGCGTTCGCCGTGGCGAGGCTCTGGGAGTGCGCTGGAGCGACCTCGACCTCGATGGAGCCCGGCTGAGCGTGCGACAGCAGCTCGTCCGCCAGGGCGATCTGGTCACGTTCGGGCCGCCCAAGACCAAGGCCGGCCGGCGCTCTATCGCGCTTGACCCGGGGACGGTCGAGGCGCTGCGCGACCGCCGCGCACAGTGGCGCGACGAGAAGCTCGCCCTGGGCGAGGGCTACCAGGATCTAGATCTGGTGTTTGCCCGCGCCGACGGCCGCCCACACGACCCGGACGTGATCTCCCAGCAGTTCGAGACGGCGACCAGGCGGGCAGGCGTCAAGCGGATCAGGCTGCACGACGTGCGCCACACGCACGCAACGCTCGGCCTCGCGGCCGGCATCCACCCGAAGGTGATGCAGGAGCGGCTAGGCCACTCCAGCATCGTGGTCACGATGGACCGCTACAGCCACGTGATCCCGAACATGCAGGACGAGGCGGCGGCCAAGCTCGGGATGGTGGTCGACGGGCGATGACGGGAAGAGTCTGGCTGAGACTCAGCCAGCCGCAATAGGGCGGCGCGCCAGGTTCACCAAGCGTTCGCCCGCCGCCACCCGCTTGGAATGCCCCTCGTCATCCTCGACGACCAGTACGAGGGCGGACGCACTCTTGACCCCCTCGTCCTCGAGGATGTCTCCGACAAGCTCGTAGGCCTCCTCGGCCTCCGAGAACTCACCTAGGCGGTTACCGCTGTCGCGGTCCCACAGTTCAAAGGTCATTCCGACTCACCTATTGAATGGATTTGTACCACGTAGCTTCGAAGCTGTCCGGGAGTTGTCCCGAACAGGTCAACGTGCCCCCTCCCGTTTGGCTTGCGCGCCACGTCATCAGGAACCTCGAGCTCAGCGATGTAGTTCCCGAGCTCTGCCTCGACCGCCTTGGCCGTCGCCCTCTCTAGGGAATCCTGGGTTGAGACGGCCTGATAAGTCTCGATCTGGGACGGCCGGTTCTTCCGCGGTCGGTGTCCTCTATCCCAGTGGGACATTAGGTCCCATTCAGTCGGTGGGTTGCTCCGACAAGCCCTAAAGAGCCTCGTAGATACCCTCCGTGCACATTCCGTGCACTGACGATCCCTAGAAAGAGATCAGGGAGGCCCACCAAGGGCCTCCCTGAGTTCGTTTTGATGGTTGCGGCGGTCGGATTCGAACCGACGACCTTCGGGTTATGAGCCCGACGAGCTGCCGCTGCTCCACGCCGCGCCCGCCATTTTAGCACCCCGTTCCCAGAGCTCCTCCGTGGAGCCGCTCGGCCGCCGGCCGCCCCTCGGCCGGAGGAGACGCCGGGCTCAGAGGCGGTGGAGAAGGCCCGACCACCATCCGAGCAGCACGTCGCCGAAGCTGGGCGAGGCCTGCTGGACATGCACCGAAGGCGCCCGCGCTGGCAGCGGCGCGGAGGTCGGCTGCGCGACCACGTAGACCTTCTCGTCCGGCTTCGAATAGCCGTTGGACCGCGCCACCTCCTCTGCCGCGGCACCCGACTGGACGGTCGCGATGTCGCGCTCGTAATCGGCGTTCTGCGAGGCCAGGGCGGCGTTGCGGTGCCGGAGGTCAGCTGCCTGAGCGCCCAGCCGGTTGGCCGTCCAGGCCTCCTGCGCGAAGGCGACGGCGATCCAGACCGCGATCAGCAGCAGTCCGGCGCGCACAAGGGTTCGCCGCCCGAGGATGGATCGGGCGTCGACGACGCCGGCGGTGGCTTCGACTCTTCGGTGACGCATGGCAGGACGTGTGGAGGAGGGGCGGCACGGGGCCGCTGTCGAGCCCACCATAACACCGGTGCCGTTCCGGAGCTAGCGGGTCGCCGACCAGGCCGCCTCCAGCTCCTCGGCGCTC
This sequence comes from uncultured Actinomycetes bacterium, assembly GCA_964383855.1. Taxonomy (GTDB): domain Bacteria; phylum Chloroflexota; class Dormibacteria; order Dormibacterales; family Dormibacteraceae; genus CAZHAC01. The sequence goes on from CAYLIP010000013.1 coordinate 6,271, forward strand.
ATCTCCCGGAAGGAGCGGCCTGACTCCTTGACCGCGCGATCCATCGACCGGTAGCGCTCCATGAACCGCTGCCCCGACACGCGCAGGGCGTCCTCGGGGTTGACCTTCAGCTTGCGCGCCAGGTTGACGACCGCGAAGAGAAGGTCGCCCACCTCCTCGAAGACCTCGTCCGGCGGTGCGGCGGCCAGCTCGGCCGCCTCCTCCGCGACATCCTGCGCGGCCTCCACCGGGGATGCGAAGTCGAAGCCGACCCGCGCCGCCCGCTTCTGGAGCCCCAGCGTCCAGGCCAGCGCGGGGAGCGAACGGGGGACCCGGTCGAGGGGGGTCTCCGAGCCGCGCCCGGCCGCGTGCGCCTCCGCCGCCTTCTGGTGCTCCCAGTTGCGCAGGACCTCCTCGGCCGAGTGGACGGAGGCGTCCCCGAAGACGTGAGGGTGGCGGGCCACCATCTTGGCGGCCGCCGCCTCGGAGACGTCGGCCGCGCTGAACCGGCCCTCCGCCTCAGCGATCTCGCCATGCATCGCGACCTGGAGCAGCACGTCGCCGAGCTCCTCGCGGAGCTTGTCGTCGTCGTGTGAGTCGATCGCCTCCAGCGCCTCGTAGGTCTCCTCGAGCAGGTACTGGCGGAGCGACTCGTGCGTCTGCTCGCGGTCCCAGGGACAGCCGTCCGGAGCCCGCAGCCGGTGGACGACGTCGAAGATCGCCGGCAGGCCGGACCGGTAGGGAAGCGCGCTGTCCGGCTGCGAATCCATCAGCTGCCGATTGTCGCAGTCTCCCGCTCGACCCCGTAGAGCTCGGCCATCGCCTCCAGGAGCTGGAGGAGGTCCTGCCGCCAGCCGTCGCCCTGCCTGCGCATCCGGAGCTTGTTGGGCGCGACCGCAAGCCGGCCCGGGAAGCGAGCGGTCAGCGCGGAGACGTCGATGAAGCGGCTGGGATCGACGCGGATCACGATGTCATGGCCCTCCGTGGCGACCGCTCGCAGTCCCATCCGCTGGCCGCGGATCTTGACCTGGAGGGAGTAGGCGAGGTTGCCCAGCTGCTCCGGCGGCGGTCCGTAGCGATCGCGCAGCGAGCCGAAGACCGAGGCCAGGCCGGCCTCGTCGGCGGCATCCGCAAGCTGCCGGTAGGCACCCAGACGCAGCCTCTCGTCGCGGATGTAGGAGCGGGGGATGAAGTGGTCCAGGGGCAGGTCGAGGAGCATCTCCTCAGAGCCGAGCACGTCGGCGACCGCTGACTCCTCGGCTCCGCCGCGCAGCTTGGAGACCGCCTGCTGGAGCATCTGGAGGTACATCTCGAAGCCGACCGCCGCGATCGCGCCGTGCTGCTCGGTGCCGAGCAGGTTCCCGGCGCCGCGGATCTCGAGATCGCGAAGCGCGATCTTGAAGCCGAGCCCCAGCTCGTGCAGGCCCTGGATCACGTCGAGCCGCTTGTCGGCGGCCTCGGTCAGCGAGCGGCGGGGATCGAACAGGAAGTAGGCATAGGCCCGCTTGCCGGCCCGCCCCACCCGCCCGCGCAGCTGGTACAGCTGCGAGAGCCCGAACATGTCCGCCCGCTCGACCACGAGTGTGTTCGCGTTCGGGATGTCGAGGCCCGACTCGATGATGGTGGTGCAGACCAGGATGTCGTAGCGGCCGCCGGCGAAGTCGACCATGACCTGGGCCAGCTCCTCTTCCGCCATCTGGCCGTGGCCGACCGCGACCCGCGCCGAGGGCAGGAGCCGGCGGACCCGGTCGGCCGCGCGCTGGATCGTCCGCACCCGGTTGTGCACGTAGTAGGCCTGGCCGCCGCGGTCCAGCTCCCGGCGCAGCACCTCGGTGACCAGCGCGTCCTCGTCCGAGGTGACGTAGGTCTTGATCGGCTGCCGGTCCTCGGGCGGCGTCTGGATGACGCTCATGTCGCGGATCCCGGTCACGGCCATGTGCAGGGTCCGCGGGATCGGGGTCGCCGAGAGCGAAAGCACGTCGAGGTCGGTGCGCATCCGCTTGAGGCGCTCCTTCTGCATGACGCCGAAGCGCTGCTCCTCGTCGACGATCAGGAGCCCCAGCCGCTTGAACCGCACGTCCGACGAGAGCAGGCGGTGGGTGCCGATGACGATGTCCACGGCGCCCGCCTTGAGCCCGGCCAGGGTGCGCTTCTGCTCATCCTCGGAGCGGAACCGGGACAGCACCTCGACGGTGACCGGGAAGCCCGCCAGCCGCGAGGAGAAGACCTGGAAGTGCTGCTGGGCGAGCACCGTGGTCGGGGCCAGGAAGGCGACCTGGCGCCCGCTCATCACCGCCTTGAAGGCGGCCCGCAGAGCCAGCTCGGTCTTGCCGAAGCCGACGTCGCCGCAGAGGAGCCGGTCCATCGGGCGATCGGACTCCATGTCCGCCTTGATCTCGGCCAGGCCGGCCAGCTGGTCGGGCGTCTCCTCGTACGGGAAGGACGCCTCCAGCTCCTCCTGCCATTGCGTGTCCGGCGAGAAGGCGAAACCCGAGCGGGCCTCGCGCTGCGCGTAGATGCGCAGCAGCTCGTCGGCCACATCCTGCACCGACTTGCGGGCCCGGGCGCGCGCGCGCTCCCAGTCGCCGCTGCCCAGCCGGTGGAGGACCGGTGAGTCCTCCCCGCCCCCCAGGTACTTCTGGATGCGGTCCAGGTTCTCGACCGGCACGAAGAGCCGGTCGCCGTCGGCGTACTCCAGCTCGAGGTACTCGCGCGCCACCTCTCCGGCCACGTCGTCCGACTCGATCAGCTTCATTCCCACGAAGCGCGCAACCCCGTGGTCGACGTGGACCACCAGCTCGCCGGCCTGGAACTCGAGCGCCAGCGGCACATCCGACCGGCGGCCCGAGGCCACCCGTGCACGCGGCCGCCGGACGCGGCCGAAGAGCTCGGAGTCCGAGTAGACGAAGAGGTCGAGGGCGGGCGCCGCAAAGCCGCTGGCGAGATCGAGGTCGGCTCGCCAAAGGCCAGGCGCCGGCTCCCAGTCCAGGTCCAAGCCGTCGGCCAGTTCGGTCGAGGCCCCCGCCCCGACCAGCTCGGCGACGCGCTCTCCCTGCTCAGAGGCGAGCAGCACCGAGGCCGCCCGGCCGCGGTCGCGCAGGGTGGCGGGAGCGTCGCCGCGGCCGACGAGCGGCTCGAGGCCGGTGAATCCCGGATCCCGGAAGGCCGAGCCGTCGGCAGGCTCCCCCGCCGTCAGCCGCAGGACCGCCGGCCCGGCCGGCTCGAGGCGGTCCACGCCCACCATGGGCGGAGCGAAACCCACCGGCAGCTCGCCGTCGCCGGATTCGGCGGCGGCCAGCGTGAGCGTCTCTCGCTCCAGCTCCCGCGCCTCGGCAAGCTGCCGGTCGGGCTCGATGTCGAGCACGGCACAGCTCTCGGGGAGGTGGTCGAGCAGCGAGGGCAGGTCGGGGTCCAGGTAGGCGGCGTAAAGCTCGACGCCCGGGAAGGAGGCGCCCGACTCCAGGCGCGCCAGGTCGTCCTCCCACTCGGAGCGGACGTCGGGGCGCAGGCCGGTCAGCCCTGATTCCAGCCGCAGCCTGGCCACGGCGGCGGCGCCGCGCGCCGGGCCGAGCAGCAGCTCACGGCCCGGCCTGACCTCGGCCGATGCCACGGCCATGACCGAGCGCTGGTTGGCCGGGTCGTACAGCCGCAGAGTCTCGATCTCCTCGCCAAAGAACTCGGCCCGGACCGGTGCGCTGGCGCCCGCCGGGAAGACGTCGAGAATGCCCCCGCGGAGCGAGAACTGCCCGGGCGACTCGGCCAGCGGCTCGCGCGAATAGCCGAGCTCGACCAGCCGCTCGGCAGCCAGCACCGGATCGACCGAGGTCCCCGGCGCCAGCTTCAGCGTGGTCTCGGCCAGTCCGCGCGCGGAGACCGTGGGCCGCATCATCGCCCGGCGTGAGGAGACCACGACCGCGGGCCGGCCCCGGGCCAGCGCGGCCAGCGCCTCCAGGCGCCGGGCCACCGCCGGATCGAAGGCGGGTGGCCGGTCGAGGAAGGACACCCCGACTTCGGCAAAGAGGAATGACGGCGGGCTCCCGGCCAGCCACGGCCGCAGGTCGTCGAGCAGCCGCTCGGGCGAGGGCGCGAGCACGAGCAGCGGATGGCCAGTGGTCGCGCACGCGCGCGCGAGAGAGCCTGCGACCAGCGGCCACGCGGCGCGCGGCGTGCGCGCCAGCGGCGGGCCGGTCCACGCGCCGGAGGACCCCAGCGCCTCGAACACCCTCTCCCAGAGCGCGGTCATGACAGCTCGCTGCATCCCAGCGCACCCGACCGGTTGTAGGTCTCCTGCGCGCGCGGCAGACCCTGGCGCAGTGCCGCCTCCAGCGCATCGACGGCGCCGCTCACCACCGCCGGCACCCGCTCCGCCTCGGCCTTGGACCAGCGCCCGAGAACGTGGTGGATGCCACGTGCCGCCGAGGGCGGCTTGCCCACCCCGACCCGAAAGCGCCAGAAGTCGTGGGTTCCGAGCGAGCCGATGATCGATCGGATGCCGTTGTTGCCGGCCGCCGAGCCGCCGAACTGGATCCGCAGCCGGCAGAGCGGGAGATCCAGCTCGTCGTGAACCACCCAGACGTGCTCGGGCGCCAGGTCGAGGTCGCGCAGCGCCGCCCGAACGGCTCGCCCCGACTCGTTCATGAAGGTCTGGGGGAGGACCAGCCACGCGCGCCCTCCCTCAGCCGGCCCGGCCCCCACCAGCGCCGACCAGCGCTTGCGGTCGATGGTCACGCCAAGGCGTGCCGCCAGGGCGCGCACGACCTCCTCGCCGAGGTTGTGGCGCGTTCCCGCGTATTCCTTGCCGGGGTTTCCGAGACCCACTATCAACACGTCGCCCATGCTCATTGCCGATTGGCGCGCGCAGACCCCGCCGGCGGCGGAAACCCGTGCGCGCAGGTGACCAGTTTAGGAGCGCTGCGGGAGGCGTCCCTCGGCCACCGACACGCCCGCGGCCGCCAGGCCGGCATAGGTCTCGGCCCACATCGCCCGCTCCTCCTCCGGCGAGTCGTGGTCGCGGCCAAGCAGGTGAAGCAGGCCGTGGACGCAGAGCAGCGCCAGCTCGGACTCCTCCGAGTGTCCGTGCTCCGCTGCCTGGCGAGTCACCGCCGGCCAGGAGATGGCGATGTCGCCCAGGTAGTCCTCGGCCCCCGACGGGAAGGAGAGAACGTCGGTCGTGGCGTCGATGCCGAGGAAGGAGCGGTTGAGCCGCCGAAGCTCGCGGTCGCCGGTGATCCGGATCGCCAGCTCCGCCTCCGCGGGCACGCCGAGCTGGTTCGAGGCGGCTCCCACGAGGTCGCGGAGACGGCGCGCCGGGACTGGGCAGCGGACGGCCTTGACCACGGTGATCCCGGGCACCGCCAGATTCTAGGCGGTGGACAAAATTGACAGTATTGCTATCACTAAAGCGGTGTGCTACAGTTGGGCGCAAGCAGTCCGAAGACGATCCTCAAATCAGGAGTAAGAATGGCAGTCCAGGTACCAGTGGAGCGAGCGGTGGAGCTGTCCCGACCGCACCTGTACGTCATTGACTTCTCTCGCCCCCAGCCCAATCGCCGGCTTCCGCGGCATCCCCAGGCGGCAGCCTGGCGCCGGCGGCGGCTGACCCGCCGGCTCCGCCAGGCGGGCGAGGCGGCTTCCTGGACCGCCGGCGTCGCCGTCCTCGTCCTGATCGTGATCGGAGGCCTGGCCGGGCTCCGCTAGATAAACCACCAACCTCCTCGCTGAGCAAGGCGCCGTCCCCCGAGCTACCCCCGGGGCGGCGCTCAGCGCTTTTCAGGGGATACTCTCCCCTGCGTGCTTGGCGCCATCGCCTTTCTCCATCAGCGCCTGGGCATCGCCGTCCTCGCCTTCGCGGTCATCCTCGGCCTGTGGGGTGGCTTCCAGCTCCTGACCAGGCGCGGTCTGAGCGGAGGTTTCCGGTCGAGCTACCTGATCATGGTCGGCCTGACCGGCATCCAGGGCCTCGCCGGCATCGGCAGCTTCGTGGCCGGCGGACACCCGCGAGAGCTGCTGCATGTCGTCTACGGCGTCTTTGCCTTCCTCTTCCTCCCCGGCGTCTACACCTACGCCACCGGCCGCTCGCGCGATACCGAGGCGGCCATACTGACGATCGCCTGCTGGGTCGTCCTGATCGCCTTCGCCCGCGGCTTCACGACCGGCAGCTGAACGCTCGATCCAGCCGGATTTCGGCCTCGAACCGGGCATTGGCAAACCCAAGCAACGGGCCCCGCAAGTGCTGGGAAGTGCCCTAAAGGCGTTGTCATCGCCCGCGGCTATCCGGATACTCCGCGGCCAGTAACCGTCCGCGTCAGGCGGGATCGGGTCCGCCCGTCCCGACCGGACCACCAGGAGGCCACGGCAGGAAATGGATCGCCCGAAGCGGATCCTCACGGCGCTGCTCGTGCTGGGCGCGCTGGTGACCCTCGGCGTGGGCACCTATGCCACCTTCACCGCTCAGACCACCAACCCCAACAACACGTACACGACGGGAACCCTGATCCTCTCCGACACGGTCACCACGACCTGCTATTCGGCGGGCGCCTCGGCGACCATCGCCAACAACAACGTCAATGCGAGCTGCGACAGCGTCAACTTCGCGAGCCTGGGCGCTCCCGGCGTGCCCTCCACCCCGGCCCAGCTCACGCTGACCAACGCCGGCACCATCGCCGGGACCAACGGGCTTGCCGTCAGCTCGAGCAGCTGCAGCGACACCGCTGCCGGCGCCTACCACGGCGATCCGAGCGGCAACCCACTCTGCGCCGCGCTCAACGTGCAGATCCAGGATTACACGGACAGCACGTTCTCGACCCCGGTTGCCAGCCACTGCGTCTACCCGGCCAGCAGCTCCGCGGTCTGCGGCAGCAGCTACGGGGCGCTCGCCGGCCTGAGCGGCGCCAGCGTCAAGGCTCCGATGGCGGCGGGCAGCAGCGCCTATCTCAAGGTCACCTTCAGCCTCCCTGCGGCCACCGGCAACGCCGTCCAGGGCCTCCAGTCCAGGTTCAACCTCGACTGGGTCCTGACCCAATAGCCGGCACGGAAAGCGAAGGGCCGATGAGCCCCGCGACCGCCGCCGCGGATTCCGCCGGGATGAGCGAACGACAGCCCCTGGTCGCCTGGACGGCCGTGGGCGCGCTCGCCAACTACGTGGTGACGACCCTGCTCGTCATCGCCGTGACCGCCCTGCTCGTGGTCAACGTCGGCCCGCTCTTCCTTCCCTACCGGCTTTACACGGTGCTCTCCGGCTCGATGGAGCCGACGATCCCGGTCGGTTCGCTGGTGGTCCTGCGCCAGGCCGGGGCGGCCGAGATTCGCACCGGCGACATCATCACCTTCTCGCCGCCCGGCCATGCCGCCCAGATGGTCACGCACCGCGTGGTCTCGATCACGAGAGACGCCGAGACCGGACAGCCCCAGTTCATCACCAAGGGCGACGCCAACGCCGTCTCTGACGACTGGCACATCCCGGCCCAGGGAACGGGGCTCCTGTACGTGCTGCACGTGCCCCTGCTGGGTTACGCGTTCGCCATGCTGCAGTCGTCGATCGGCAGGATCTGCTTCATCCTGGCGCCTGCGATGCTCCTGGCCGCGGTCGTGCTGAACGACTCCTGGAAGGCGCCTCCTCGGAGCGCGAGGTAACCTCCGGTGAGCTCGGCCAGGGTCGAGGAGCAGACGGCGGGGCGACATCTCGATGGCCGGCGGCTCCCGGGAATCCTGCTCGAGATGGCCGCCATCGCAACCGCGGTCGCTCTCCTCTGCACCCAGCCCCAACTCCTGGTGGCGCTGTCATCCGATCGCGACGGCCAGCCCCTGCTCCCGGCGTCGACCCTGGCGCCGGGGGCCGCCACGACCGGCGCCCTCGAGCTCGGCAACCGGGGGTTGCTGCCGCTGCGGTACGACCTGCGGGTGCGAGCGGGCGCGGAGGAGCTGAGCGGTGGAGTCCTCATCCGAGTCCGCCGCAACGGGGAGGGCGGCTACGTCTACCACGGGCCGCTGACGTCCAATCCCATCCAGATCGGCACGCTGCTCCCCGGCCAGCAGGACCGCTTGGAGGTGACGCTGGCGAGCCCGAGCCAGGCGGCGAGCGCGATCCCGGTCGACGACACGTTCGTCTGGACCGCGACCTCGCCAGGCCTGGAATTTTGGTGGTGGATCCCGGCGCTGGCGGCGGTCCTCCTGCTCAGCGCGGTCGCCGCGCCGCGTCTTGGGACGGCATGGGCCGCGCTGCGCTCCCGCCGGCCGGAGCCGGCCCAGCGCTACTGGCGGACTCCGCTCAGCCTCGCGGTTGTGCTGCTGGCCACGCTCGTTCCCCTGAGCCGCGTCTCCCTGGCGTCGGTCAACGCGCAGGTCTCTAACCCGAAAAACGTATTCGCCGTGGGGGGGCTGGTGCTGAGTGACTCCGTCCCCTCGGGAAGCACCTGCCTCTCGGCCGGCCCGGTGGCCGGCGAGGCCGGCGCCGGCGGCCCGTGCGACGCCATATTCCAGTTCGAGGAGGGCAGGCCGGGGCAGTCGGGAACGGCGAGGGTGATGCTCCGCAGCCTGGGCACGGTCGTCCCCGCCCATTTCTCGGTCCTCACCAGCGGCTGCCGGTCGACGGCCGCCGGCGAGGCCTACAACGGCACCGCCGACGCCTGCGACTCCGTCCGGCTGGCCCTCCACGATGACACCCGCGACGCCTGCGCCTACCCGGTCGCCAGGCCCGGCCCCTGCCCCGATCCCTCGGCCGGCACGATGCGATCCTTCGCCACCGACCACGGCCCGGGAAAGCCGCTCGACCTGAGCCCGGACGGGCTGGCCGCCGGGAGGACCTTCTCCCTCACCGTCGCCCTCGACCCGGCCGCCGGCAACGACGTCCAGGGGCTGGCTCCGGTGATGGACTTCCGCTGGCAGGTCAGCCAGTAGCTCAGAGCTGAGGGCCGCCCGGCCGGCAGCTCAACTCGGCGAGGTGCTCCCAGTCGTGCTCCAGGGTGCGCCGCAGCGCCATTCGCAGCGAACGCCGCTGCCCGTTGGACTTGAGCCGTATGGCCGAGCGCTGCTGCGGCGTGGTGGCGCGAACGGTCTCTTCGAAGAGCCCCTCCACCTCCATCAGCGCCTGCGGCAGCGCAAGGTCGCCGCGCTCGGCGAGCCTGCCGATGCGGGAGAAGCCGGGCGCCCCCTCAAGGGCGGCCGAGAGGTAGGCGCCGGGTACGGCGGCGATATGGAGCAGGATCGCGCGCGCGGTGCGGCCTCCAGCCGCCGGCTTCGAGTCCAGCGTCTCCGAAGTTTGCGCGGCGGCCCAGCCGGCCAGCTCCTCGCGCATCCATCGAAAGCGCGCGAGCAGCTCGTCGATCTCATCCTGGCTCACCGGCTCGAGATCGCCCTGGAAGACGACCGCTGCGGAGCCGTTGCCGATGAACTCGCCTTCGGTGATGTGCTCGGCGACGTCGACCTCGAAGGGCGCCGACGCGTCGACCACCTGGCCGTGCCTGGCCTGGAAGCGGAGGTAGGCCCGAATCGCCTCGGGGGCCGCCCCGAGCGCCTCTTCGGTGCTGGGGCCGGTCGCCACGCAGCCCGGCAGGGAGAGGACGTGGACCATTGTCTTCTTCCGCATCGGCCCCGACTCCAGGTGCAGCGGATACACGTTTATGGCCAACTTGGTTTGTCGCATCCAGTATCCCTTGGGTAAGGTGAGCGGCGATGCACGCCGGCTCGCTGCTGGTGGGGATGGCCGTCGGGGCGCTGATGACACTGGTCGCCATGCGGCTGGTGGGCCGTCGACGGCCCGAGTGGCCCTCGCCCGCCGTCGACCGCCGGGTCCCCGCCGCCCAGGCGAGTCAGGCAGGCCAGGCGCGCTCGGTCGAGCCCCCCCCGGCGCCGGTGCTCGAGGCGCAGCCGGCCGTGCCAGCGCAACCGCCCGCCTCACCTGCCGCGCCACCTGCCGCGCCACCTTTCGCGCCGCTTCCCGCGCCGCCGGTCCTCCGCGCCGCCGCCCCGACCGGCCAGGCCGAGTTCGACCGGCCCCGCTCGCCGGGCCTGCGCGCGGCCCACGCCGACGATCCGCTCAGGGAGCTCCTCGAGCGCAACCGGCGGCTCAACCGAGACACCGACGAGCGGCTGCAGCGTGACGGGCCAGGGCCCTCGGGCGGGCCGGCCCGGCATCCGGCCGGCGCGGGCGACGACCTGCTGGAGCGAACGCGCCGGCTGGACGAGGACACCCGCCGCCGGCTCAGCCGCTGACGGCTTCAGGCCTGACCGCGGCCCTGATCAGGGCCGACGCTGGTTGAACCGGATCAGGTTGCCGGACGGGTCCCGGAACGCGCAGTCCCTTACGCCGTAGGGCTGGTCCACCGGCTCCTGGAGCACCTCGCCACCTCCCGCCCGCAGGTGTTCGAAGGTGGCGTCGAGATCGTCCGTGGTGAAGATGACGCCGCGCAGCAGGCCCTTGGCGAGCATCTCCTTCATCGCCTGGCGGTCGGCCGGGGCGGCGTTGGGGTCGGCCAGCGGGGGCTCGAGAACGATGTTGACGTCGGGCTGGGCCCTCGGTCCGACGGTGGTCCAGCGCATGCCCTCGTACTTCACGTCGCCTCGGACTTCGAGCCCGAGAAGATCCCGGTAGAAGGCAAGCGCCTCGTCGTGGTCGTGGACGGCGACGAAGCAGTTCTGCAGTTTGAGTTCCATGCGATCACCGTAGGAGCGGCGAGGCAGCGGACGCTTCTTCGTTTCTGCTCGGTTTTGTCATCACCTTCACGACGCAGGGCGGGATGACCGCGGCCGCCGAGTGGGCGCGTGCGCGATAGGCGCTGGGGGGCTCGCCGACCAGCTCCGTGAAGCGCGAGCTGAAAGAGCCCAATGACGTACAACCGACCGCGAAGCAGGCATCGGTCACCGTGATGTCGCCACGCCTGAGCAGGGTCTTGGCTCTCTCGATCCTGCGGGTCATGAGGTAGCTGTACGGGCTCTCGCCGAACGCGGCCTTGAAGCTGCGCGAGAAGTGACCGGTCGACATCGCGGCCGAGCGGGCAAGGGCGGGCACATCGAGCGGCCGGTCGAAATCGCGATCCATCCGGTCCTTGGCCCTGCGCAGCCTCACCAGGTCAGAGATCTCCATCGAGGCGCACCAATGATGCTACGAAGCCGGCGTCGTGGTCCCCTGGGTTATCTCGGCGATGAGCAGGTTTGGAGAGCGGTCGGGCGGAACCGGTACCCTCCATGGTTGCCGGAGCCCCAGTAGCTCAGGGGACAGAGCAACCGCCTCCTAAGCGGTTGGCCGCAGGTTCGAGTCCTGCCTGGGGCACCACTTGTCCACCGCCGTATCATCCAGCGCCGACTCCGAGCGCTATGCGCCGCTCATCGAGGGGTTCGCGCTGCGGGGGTCGCACTGATCCCGGTCGCACGGCGCTCAGGACCCTCTACCGCGGAGGAGAAGGGCCAGGAACTCCTGTCGCGTCACGGTCGCCCCGGGATCCCGACGCCATCGCGGGTATCCGCTGAGCCTGGAGCCGCGGCCGTGCCGACAATAGGGTGTGCTGGCCACCGCCTTCTACGTTCCCGACGGGAACGGCCGGTTCCGCAGCACGCCGGCCACCGCCGGCCCCTGGAGCGCCGATGCCCAGCACGGCGGCCCGCCGTCCGCGCTGCTGGCGCGGGAATTCGAGCTCACCGACCGGGATCCCGGCCAGCGGCTGGCCCGCATCGCGGTCGAGATCCTGCGGCCGGTCCCCGTCCAGCCGCTCAGGGTCCACGCGCGCATCATTCGACCCGGGCGGCGGGTGACCCTGCTGGAGGGCAGCATCGAGGTCGACGGGCGGCCGGTGGTCCTGGCACGGGGTTGGCGTGTCGCCCGCTCCGACACGCGAGCGGGCGCGACGGCAGGCGGGCCGCCGCCGCCGCCGATTCCGCAGGAGCCGGACAGGACCCGACCTGACTGGCCGAATGGCCATCTCGACGGCTACATCCGAGCCCTCGAGGCCCGCACGACCTCGGGCGAGTTCGGCGGGACCGGGCCGGCGGCCGCCTGGACGCACATCGAGACCCCCCTCGTGGAAGGTGAGGAGCCGACTCCCTTCCAGCGTGCGGCCCTGGTCGCCGATTCGGGCAGCGGCGTCAGCCAGGGCATCGACCTCCGCCGCTGGCTCGCCGTCAACGTCGAACTCACCGTCGCCACCCACCGCGACCCGGAGGGAGCGTGGATCCACCTCGACGCCGCCACCGTGATCGGTCCGGATGGGACCGGCCGGGCCGACACCGTCCTCAGCGACCTCGACGGCCCTTTCGGCCGCGGCCTCCAGACCCTGGTGGTCGCCCCGCTGGACCGCTGACAGGCGTCCTCCCCCGGCTCGGCGGGCGGAGTCTCGGCTAGGACTGAGCGGCGTCGATCGCGGGCTGCGCCACGGCAGTCAGGAACCGGGCCTGGCTTCCGCCCCCTTTCAGGTCGGCGACGTACCGGACCGGCCGGTTGTGGCCGAAGTCGAGGCTGAACGTGCGGGCGCCTGGCGCCGCCTCGTCGCCCTGGTCGATCGAGAGGTCGACCTCCCCCAGGCTGCGGTGAAACGTCTGGCCCACGGCGAAGTGATCGAAGACGAGAACGTAGGTGCCGGGATCCAGGACGATGGTCGCCAGGTGGTGCCCGCCGAGGGAGGCGACGGCTGCGAACACGGTCAGGCGCGACTGTTCACGGTAGGCCAGGCTCGGTGAGCAGGCGCTCGACAGGACCAGGCAGGCCAGGGAGCAGAGGGAGGCGAGGCGGCACAAAACCTGATAGTGACGATACCCACTTTTACGCGGCATTTCGCAACCGGCAGGGCGGCCCGCCGGCCGAGCGGTGGGTCTTGGTCAAAGCCGTGGGGTCGATCGCCGCCGGCTGGCGGCGATCCCTGGCTCAGCGCCGGGCCCGCGGACCCCCGTTGCGCTTGGCCAGGGCCTCGTTGAATGCGGTGGCGAGGGCGACGTAGGCGACGTGTTCGGCGCTGCGGCCGCTGGTCGAGCGATTGGTGGCGGCGGCTCGCAGCTCGGCCGCCGAGTCCCTCAGCTGGTCCAGGTCCTCATGCGCCATCTCGAGCAGCTCGATCCGGGCGCCGGCCAGGAACTCCTCTGCCATCGTCAACGCCCTCGACGTGATCGTGTCGTTCTGCATGTCTTCCTCCGCGGCCCTGGTCGGCCGTCGCATAGTCGAGGCGGATCAGTCGCGCTTCTTGGTCGGCCTGCCGCTGGCGTCCGACCGGGTCACTGCTCGGTAGTGCGACTGGGTTGTCTTCTCCAGCTCGTCAGCCGCCGCGTAGCGCTTCTGCTCGGCATTCCCGGGGCCGTTGCGCCGGGCCATCAGCCGTCGCAGGAACCTGGGCAGTTGCATGCGGGCTGAGTATGCACCCTTCTCAACGATGCAAGTGCCCGGGCTCCCTCGGGATGGCCGCATCGCCAGCCCGTACCCACGATAGTACGGTGAGCGGCGGCGGCCGCAGCAGCCGCCCCTCCCGCTGCTCAGTCGCGGTCGGCGATCTCCATGTCCACGTCGCCGCGCTTGGCGGCATCGCGGGCCCAGGCGGCGATCAGCCGCTGGAGGACCGGCCGGTCGGCGGTGACGCGCGCGACCTCCGCTCCCTCGCCGTCGAACCACAGCGCGGAGCCGCCGAGCCAGCGAACCTTCACGGCGACGGTCGAAACCCGGGCCTGCACGGCGTCCAGGAACTCCTTGGCGTCGGCTTCGGAGCCACGATAGGTGAAGGGCGCCGTCAGCAGGGTGTCGCTGGTGTCGCCAAGCACGGGGTCTGCCACAAAGGCCTCCAAGGACGGGTGACGGCGACCGATGGCGAGCCAAGGTCTGGCCGGCCCCGGGGTGTTGCTGAATTCACTGTACGCGCTGCCGGGCGCAAGCAGGCGCGGGGGGCGGTTGCTGGCCGGCGGAGGAGGCGGAGAGGAGCGCCAGGCCCCCCTCCGCCTCCGGTCTATGGACCTCAGGCTGACTGGCTCACGGGCCGGCTCCCGGCGACCCGGGCGGGCGCGGATGCAAAACCGGCCAGCTGCGCCCCCGTGATGCCCAGCGCCGACAGCATCGCGAGCGCGCTGATCGTGTCCACCCATTCGGGGATGGGAGCCAGCGTGATCAACATGACCGCCCCCGCGGCGATCAGCAAGTAGCCGGCAACCCGGGAAAAGAGGCCCGTGCGCAGGATCGCGATTCCCAGCAGCACGTTGCCGATGATCTCGGCGAAGCCGCCACCCATGAAGAAGGGAAACATGGCCGCCGGCGGATGGCTCGGGTTGAGGTGGCTGGCTGCCAGGTAGGGCAGGACGATGGCGTCGAGCAGTCCCAGAGCGATTTCGTAGACAAGGATCGAGAGGGTGACCAGAACGAAGCCGGCCACACTCAAGACCGGTGCTCGCGGCGCAAGCGCTCCCACGAGTACGGGTAAACCGACGATGAGAAGCAGCCCCGCGAGCATGCCGACCAGGTGAGCCGCGATGTTGGCGGGGTTCTCAGGATTTGATCCGTCCGCGCCATCCGACAGTCGCAGCACGACCTCGACTGCGGCCAGGATCACCGATCCGGCTACCAGGGCGGCGCCCCCGAGCTGGTTGATGCGTTGACTCATTCCTTGCCTTGCCTCCTGTGTGGTTTGTTTGCGGCCCGCGGTGACCGCCGAGGTCAAGCTAGGAGTCCAGGTGCAGCCTGTCGTCAGCCGCACTGACGATCTTTTCTCCTCCTCACGGCCTCATTCCCGAGGAGGACGATTTCCGGTTCTTCCGCCGCTAACCTTCTGCCGATGCAGGAGCGGCAGGCCTCGGTGCTGAGGTGGCTCGCCCATCCGGCGACGATCGACTGGCTGGTTGCCGCCGGCTGGACTCTCGCGACCGAACTCGAGGCGGCGCTCAGGTATCGAGCGGCTCCACGGACTTTCGCGGTCAGCGCTCTGGCCGGGCTCATGCTCCTCGGACTGTTCTGGTGGCGCCGCCGGCCGGCGCTGGCAATGGCATCGGTGGGCGCGGCCGGGGCGATCGGCGCCGTCGCCGGCGGCGGGCAAGCCAACGCCCCCGTCTTCGCAATCTTCCTCGTCAGTTACGCCCTCGGCGCCTATGCGGGCTGGCGGCAGATGCTGATCGGAATGGTGATCCCGCCGCTCACCGTCGCCTTCATCGATAGCCTGCATCCGGGACCCTATCCGCTGCCCGACGCCGTCGCCTATTTCGCGGTCTTCGAGGTGGGCTTCCCGGTCGTCGTCGGCCGTCTCGTCCGCAACCGGGCTCGACTGGTGCAGCGCCTTCGAATGCGAAGAGCCACCCTCGAGCTCGAAAGGCAGCTCGCAGCCGAGGCCGCGCGCTCCTCCGAGCGGTCCGGCCTGGCCGCCCGGCTGGATGCGCTTGTGGTCCGCGGCGTGGATGAGATCATCGGGCTGTCTGGCGAAGCCGAGAATGCACCCGACGGGAAGGCGATGGCGGCCAGGATCGAGGAGTGCGCCCGCACGCTCCTGGAGCAGATGCGTGAGATGCTCCTGGAGCTGGGCTCGACGGGCATGGGCTCGCCGGTGCAGGGGGATCACCCGATCGAGCCCGAGGAGCGCCGGGCTCGGATCCGGCCGCCGGCAACGATCCGGCAGCTGCCCTGGCCGTTCCTCCTGGCGGCCACATTCTTCGTCGCTTTCGAGCTCGAGCTGGCGGTTCGCCAGCTCTCCCAGGCTCGCGCGCCGCTCGTATTGCTGGCCGCCCTCGCGATGGCTGCGCCACTGGGCTGGTGCGGCCGGCGGCCGCTGGCGGCCACAGCCGCGGCGCTGGCAGCCGCCACCCTGTTCTCGAGACTTGCCGTTCCGCTCGAGTCGCTCCTGGTCCCGGTTGGTCTCTTTCTGATCCTTCCCTTCTGCGTGGCGGCCTTCTCGGACCGAGCCTGGGCGCTGATCGGTCTGGCGGTCTGCGCCGCGGGCCTGACGGCGGCGTTCGGTCTGGCCGACGTGGTGATGAACGGGGGCCTGGTCTCGCTCGGCTTCTGGACCGCCGGCCTGTACGTTCGGGACCGCGTCCGGCTGGCGGCCGAACTCGACGAAACGAACCAGCAGATCGCGGAGGAGCGCGACGCGCGCGCCATGCGGGCGGTCCGGCAAGAGCGTGCCCGAGTCGCGAGGGAAATGCACGACGTGGTGGGCCATACGCTGACGGTGGTCGTGCTGCAGGCTGGTGCCGCCCGCCGCCTTTGGGGGGCCGACCGCGCTTCAGCCTTGAGCGCGCTGCGAACCGTGAAGGCGATAGCGCTGGGCGGCCTGGCCGACCTCCTGCACAGCCTTCGCAGCCTGGAAACCGAGCCCCGTCAGTTTGGCCGCTTGGACGCGATCCCGGCAGTGATCGAGATGACGAAGGCGGCTGGACTCGAGGTCAGCCTCGAGATGCGGGCGCCCGAGCAAGCTTTGAGTCCCGAGCTGGAGGTGGCCGCTTACCGGGTCGTTCAGGAGGCGCTCACGAACGCGCTCAAGCACTCACCAAAGGCCCAGGCCAGCGTCCGCGTCTGCTGCAGCGACCACGCACTCGATCTCGAGATCCTCAACCCGCTCCATTCGCCCGATCAGCCTTCGCCAACCGGTGGCCATGGACTGCGGAGCATGGAGGCTCGGGTCGTCGAGCTCGGCGGTGCTCTCGACTGGGGCCCGCATGACGGGCTCTTTCGGGTTCACGCAACGCTGCCCGTGCGAGCCTGACGCCATGTCCATCCGCGTCGCCGTCGCGGACGACCAGGAGCTGGTGCGGGCCGGACTCCGCCTGATCGTCGAGGGCGAGCCCGACCTGCAGGTTGTGGGTGAGGCGAGCAACGGCGTGGATGCGATCGCCCTTGCCGAAGAGCAGGCGCCTGACGTCCTCCTGATGGATGTGCGGATGCCCGGGGTCGACGGGATCAAGGCCACCGAGGCCATCCTGCGTGAGCCCCGCAACTCGACGGTGCGCATCTTGATGCTGACCACCTTCGACGAGGACGAGTACGTGTACGAGGCTCTGCGCGCCGGGGCCAGTGGGTTCCTGCTCAAGGACGCGCCGGCAGAGGACCTGGTTTCCGCGATTCGCCAGGTTCATCGCGGCGCCGACGGCTTGCTGGCACCTTCGATCACGCGGCGACTCGTGGAGCGCTTCAGCCAGCATCGGCCCCAACGAGGCGCTCAGGCGGCGGACCTGGAGGACCTGACCTCACGCGAGCTGGACGTGCTGGCTCAGATTGCGCGCGGCCTCTCCAACGCCGAGATCGCAGCCGCCCTCTCCGTCAGCGAGACGACCGTCAAGACGCACGTTGCGCGGGTCCTGATGAAGCTCGGGCTGCGAGATCGGGTGCAGGCCGTGGTTGTCGCCTACGAAGCCGGCCTGGTCAGGCCCGGTGCCGCTCGCTAGCCGAACTGGAGTAGACCCGGGGTCAGGGCGCGCACGGTCGACTGATGGGAGCGCCGGCACCCGCTCGAGAAGCCAGTCGGGCTGGGCGCGTGAATCTGCGGCCGATCAGGTTCTTGAACCCATCGGGGCGGCCAACTAGGATGCGGCTCGCCATGAGGACGACCGCCGACCTGACCACCTTCGAGGGCACCCTGCTCGGCCCGGCGGATGCCGGCTACGACGAGTCGCGCCGGATCTGGAACGACGCCATCGACAAGCGGCCCGCGCTGATCGCGCGCTGCGCCGGCGAGGATGATGCCGCGACGGCGCTGGCCTACGCGCTCGGGCAGGGCCTTCCGGTCGCGATTCGCGGCGGGGGCCACAACGTGTCGGGTTCGGCGCTCTGCGAGGGCGGCGTGGTGATCGACTTCTCGGCGCTTCGCGGCGTCGAGGTGGACCCCGAGCGGCGGCTGGCGCGCGTGCAGCCGGGCGCGCTCTGGGGAGACTTCGACGCCGCGACCCAGGCCCACGGCCTGGCGGCTCCGGCCGGCATCGTGACGCACACTGGGGTGGCCGGCCTCACCGTCGGCGGGGGCTTCGGCTGGCTCAGCCGGCGCTGGGGCCTCACCTCGGACAACCTGAACTCGGTCCGCGTCCTGCTGGCCGACGGGCGCCGGGTCAGCGCCAGCGAGGATGTGAACTCAGACCTCTTCTGGGCCCTGCGCGGAGGCGGCGGCAACTTCGGGATCGTCACCGAGTTCGAGTTCCGGCTTCATCCGCTCGGCACCACCGTGCTCGCGGGGCCGCTCATCTACCGTGCCGGCCAGGCCCGCGAGGTGCTGATGCACTACCGCGAGTTCATCGCCGGAGCCCCCGACGAGCTCGCCGTCTATCTCAACCTGCGCACGGCGCCGCCTTTCGACTGGGTGCCGGCCGAATTGAGGGGCACCGACGTCCTCTTCGTCATCCCCTGCTGGTCCGGCGACCTCGAGGAAGGCGAGGCCGTCCTCCGTCCGCTGCGCGAGTTCGGACCCCCGGCGGCCGACCTGGTCGAGCGCAAGCCCTACGTCAGCCACCAGTCGATGTTCGACGCCGGCGTCCCGCACCACTGGGGCTACTACTGGAAGTCTCACTACCTGCCTCCGCTGACGGACGGGGCCATCGACGTGCTGCTCGCTCACTCGTGGCTGAAGACCTCGCCGACCTCCTACACCCTCGTGTTTCACCTGGGTGGCGCCATAGCGCGCGTCCCCGAGGACGGCTCGGCGGCCAGCGGCCGCGACGCCGCGCACGCGCTCAACATCAATGCCGCATGGAAGGAGGGTGGCCCCGGCCATCCGGACATCGGTTGGTGCCGCGAGCACTTCGCGGCCATGGAGCCGCACGCGACCGGCGGCGTGTACGTGAACTTCCTGCACAACGACGAGGGCGAGGCGCGGGTGCGGGCCGCTTACGGCGATCGCTACGACCGCCTCGCACAGGTCAAGGCGCGCTACGACCCGGACAACGTCTTTCGCTCGAACCAGAACATCCTGCCGGCCGCGACCTGACCGGAGCCGGGGCCTCGCCACCACCGCCGGTGCAGCTCCAGCTGCACGGCGGTTGCTCGAGCGATCGACCGTCCGCCCGGCACCGGGCGATTATCGCCACACGCGCAGCGCGTCATCGCCGTTGCGGCTGGAGCCGCGCAGGGACGTAAATAAAACCATGGCGAGAGTTGACGAGCCGCCGGTCGACATCCGCTGGGTCAAGCGGCCGGCGCCGGTCGGGGCGGCCGACCGCGAGCACATCATCAGCACGGCTCGGGAGATCATCACGGCCGTTCGCGACCGCGGTGACACCGCCGTCCGCGAGTACTCCGACAAGCTCGACCACTGGAGCCCGGAGCGCTTTCGCGTCGGCCCCGAGGAGATCAGGCGCGCGTACGACGAGCTGAGCCGGGACGACATCGGCGAGATCGAGTACGCCCGCGACCGCGTCCGGCGCTTCGCAGAGGCGCAGCTGGAGACGCTCCGGCCGCTCGAGATCGGCGAGAACGGCATGACCCTCGGCCACCGGCTCCTTCCCGTCCGCTCGATCGGCGCCTACGTCCCGGGGGGCGGCTATCCGCTGATCGCCAGCGTGTACATGCAATTGGTCACCGCCCGCGTCGCGGGCGTGGAGCGGATCGCGGCCTGCGCTCCGCCCTTCCGGGGCCGCGGCATCGCCGCCGCCACCCTGGTCGCCATGGACCTCTGCGGCGCCGACGAGATCTACGCCCTCGGTGGCGTCCAGGCTCTGGCCGCGATGGCCTTCGGCACCGAGGAGATCGCCCCCGTCGACATGCTGACCGGTCCCGGCAACGCCTACGTCGCCGAGGCCAAGCGGCAGCTCTTCGGCGTGGTCGGCATCGACCTGCTGGCGGGACCGACCGAGATCCTGGTCATCGCCGACGAGTCGGCCGACCCCGAGGTCGTCGCCTGCGACCTGCTTGGCCAGGCGGAACACGGCCCCAGCAGCCCGGCCGTCCTGGTCACCGACTCCTCCTCCCTGGCCGAGGCCGTGGCGGAATCGCTGGAGACCCAGCTTCGCGACCTGCCGACGCGCGAGGTGGCGGGCCAGGCCTGGCGAAACCTGGGCGGGATCGCGGTCGTCGAAGGACCGGAGGCGATGGTGGCCTACGCCGACTGGTTCGCCCCCGAACACCTCGAGGTGCTGACGGCGGACCCGCAGTGGTACGCGGAGCGGCTGCGCAACTACGGATCCCTCTTCCTGGGCGAGGAGACGACGGTCGCCTACTCGGACAAGGCCGACGGCACCAACCACATCCTGCCCACCGGCCGCGCCGCTCGCTACACCGGCGGGCTCTGGGTCGGCAAGTTCATCAAGGTCGTGACCTATCAGCGGATGACGCGCGAGGCCAGCCTGGAGGTGGCGCCGCACGCCGGCCGGATCGCCGAGATGGAGGGGATGCTCGCCCACAAGGCGACGTGCGATCTCCGCATCCGCCGCTACGCCGGCCGCGATTGAGCGCCGTCCTGGGTCGGGCGAGGCCGGTGGTTGCGATGGCAATATGAGGCCGGTTACCGGCACTGGACTGGAGGTGGCAATGGCGAGCAACACCGCGGAGGTCCGCGAGCGGACCGAGCAGGCCGACGGCATGCTGATCGACTACCACGTCCCGATCCCGATGGACGACGGGGTCGTGCTGCGGGCGGACGTCTACCGGCCGGTTGCCGAGGGCAGGTATCCCGTCATCCTGACGTATGGCCCGTACGCGAAGGGTCTCTCCTTCCAGGAGGCCTACGCGCCCCAGTGGAACAAGATGGTCGAGGACCATCCCGACGTGGGCCGCAACTCGACCAACAAGTACCAGAACTGGGAGGTCGTCGACCCCGAGAAGTTCGTCCCCGACGGCTACGTGTGCGTCCGCGTCGACTCCCGCGGCACCGGCTGGTCACCCGGCTACGTGGACGTCTGGAGCCCGCGCGAGACGCGCGACATCTACGAGTGCGTCGAGTGGGCAGCCGAGCAGGCGTGGAGCAGCGGCCGGATCGGCATGTGCGGCATCTCCTACTACGCCATCAACCAGTGGCACGTGGCCGGGCAGCGGCCGCCGCACCTGGCGGCGCTGGTCCCCTGGGAGGGCGCCGCCGACTACTACCGCGACATCTGCTACCACGGCGGCATCCACTGCACGTTCCCTGCCAACTGGTATCCGCGGCAGGTCGAGAACGTCCAGTACGGGCTTGGCGACCGCGCGCGCAAGAACCCCAACACCGGCGAGTCGGTGGCCGGGCCCGAGGAGCTTTCCGACGAGGAGCTGGCACGCAACCGCGCAGACCTGGGCGCCGAGATAAAGCAGCATCCGCTGGACGGCGAGTGGCACCGGGTCCGCTCGGCCGGCTGGGATGGCGTCGGCACTCCGTTTCTCTCGGCCGCCAACTGGGGCGGCCAGGGCCTGCACCCGCGGGGCAACTTCGAGGCCTTCACCCAGGCCGCCGCCGAGCAGAAGTGGCTCGAGGTCCACGGCGACTCTCACTGGAGCCTCTTCTACACGGACTACGGAATCGCCCTCCAGAAGCGCTTCTTCGACCACTTCCTGAAGGGCGAGGACAACGGCTGGGAGCGGGAGCCGCGCGTCCACCTCTGGGTCCGCCACCCGGGCGAGAAGTTCGTCGAGCGCTATGAGGACGAGTGGCCGCTCGCCCGGACGGAGTGGACCCGGCTGTACCTCGACCCTTCCGGACGCCTTGAGCACCAGGCTCCGGGGGACGAGGGCACGGTCGAATACGACGCCCTCGGCGACGGCGCCGACTTCAGCCTCACGGTCGACCGGGAGACCGAGCTCACGGGACCGATCGCGGCCAAGCTCTTCATCTCCTCGTCGACGGCCGACGCCGATCTCTTCCTGGTCGTCCGGGTGTTCGACCCCGAGGGCAGGGAGATCACCTTCCAGGGCGCGCTCGATCCCAACACCCCCATCGCCAACGGCTGGCTGCGCGCCTCCCACCGCAAGCTGGACCCGGCCCGCTCGCTCCCCCACCGCCCCTACCACACGCACGACGAGGTGCAGCCGCTGACGCCGGGCGAGGTCTACGAGCTCGACGTCGAGGTCTGGCCCACCAGCATCGTCATCCCGGCCGGCTGGCGGCTGACGCTGAGCGTGCGCGGCAAGGACTACGAGTACAGCGGCGAGCTGAGCGAGTTCGCCAAGAGCTTTCACTACGCGAACCGCGGGGTGGGCCCGTTTCAGCACAACGACCCCGAGATGCGGCCCGCCGACGTCTTTGGCGGAAGGGTGACGATCCACACCGGCGGCGCGCGCGCCTCCCACCTGCTGGTGCCGGTGATCCCGCCCAGGTGAGGACGGAGCTCGTCTCCATCCCGACCGCCACGGTGCCGCTCGACGGCGCCTGGTACGAACCCGATGGAGGGCCGCTGCGAGGAGCGGCCCTTCTCATGCACGGCAACCAGGGCAACTTCTACGTGGGACCGCCCCGGTTCCTGCCGCCGGCGCTGGCCGAGATCGGCTTTGCGTCGCTGGCCTTCAACCGCCGCGGCCACGACATCCTGGGCACCTACCGCGGCCGCGAGCCGGTGGGCGGCGCCCTGCAGACGACCCAGGAGCAGGTCGAGGACAACCGCACCGCCGCCGCCTGGCTGCGCGAGCGCGGCTTCCCGGCTCCCGCAGTCATCGGACACAGCAACGGCGGCCTGCTGGCGGGCCGCCACGTCGCCGACCATCCGCAGACTCCGGCGCTCGTCCTGCTCTCGGCGGCCGGCGGAGGACGCGACGCGACCCGGATCAACAGCGCGCAGGGACTTCTCCTGCGCGACCGCCAGGAGGAGCTGATCGCCCAGGCGCGCCGCATGGTCGCCGACGGGCGCGGCCGGGAGCTGATGCTGCTCCCCGGGTGGTGGTGGGTGATCTCGGCCGAGAGCCTGTGCGACCGCCTGGACACGATTCCTGACCTGGTCGAGCTGGCGCCCCGCATCGCCTGCCCGACGCTCTTCATCAAGGGCCGCGACGAACCCGAGACGGCCTATCCGGCCCGCGCGTTCGCGGTGGCGTCCGGGGGCCAGTGCGACGTGCTCGAACTCGAGAACTGCGACCACTGGTACACGCGTCACGAGGAGGCGGTGGCGCGAGCCGTGACCGGCTGGCTGGCGCAGCGCCTGCAGCCGGCCTAGACGTGGAGCGCCTGGCGGCGGAGCTGCTGCGCCACCACGCCTGGGCCACCGCCACCCTGATCGACCACTGCTCCCGGCTGCCGCCCGAGGCGCTGCAGGGTCAGGTGTCCGGCACCTATGGAAGCGTCATCGCCACCCTCCGGCACCTGGTCGGCGCCGACGAGCGCTACCTCGACGTGCTCGAGGGAGCGCCCTTCCGCGAGGACCTCATGGAGACGGCAGCTGCGCTCGACCTGGAGGCGCTTCGCGGCCTCAACGCGGAGCACGGCGAGCGCTGGCAGCGGCTGGTCGAGGCCGGCGTCGATGCCGAGCGCCCGCTCACCCGCCGGCGGCCCGACGGTGGCGAGCACACGATCACGGCGCGCACGGTCTACGTGCAGGCCGTCCACCACGGCAACGACCATCGCGCCCACGTCTGCACGATCCTCGGCGCCCTGGGCTTGGAGGTGCCGGACCTCGACGCCTGGGCGTTCTACGGCGAGGCCCTGCGCCCTCTCCGCACGACCTAGGCCGCCCGCAGCACCTCCTCGACCACGCCACGGGCCGCGGCCAGGGCCGGATTGGGCGATTCGGCTGCGCAGGCGAAGCCGATCCGAAACTCAGGCAGCGGCGGGCGCAGCGGCAGCAGCCGCACATCCTTGGGCAGACTCGGCGCCCAGCCACGGCCGAAGGGGACCATGGCGACCCCGACACCGGCGCCGACGAATACCTGCTGCTGGAGTCCGGTCTCGACCTCCGCCACCACCTTGGCCGAGAAGCCGGCGACACGCCCGGCCTCCTCGAGCCAGAGCCGCCCCGGGTTGTGGGGCGGGAAGG
The DNA here is from genome assembly GCA_964383855.1 of uncultured Actinomycetes bacterium. GTDB lineage: Bacteria > Chloroflexota > Dormibacteria > Dormibacterales > Dormibacteraceae > CAZHAC01. The sequence goes on from CAYLIP010000013.1 coordinate 30,046, forward strand.
TGACCCAGCCCTCGGCGGCGGCGTCAGCCAGGGCGATTCGTGGGCGGACGGCCAGGGGGTGTCCGCCCGCGACCAGCAAAGACAGCGGGCGGGGTGCCACCTCGACCAGGTCCAGGCCGGCGGCGACAGCGGCCGGGAAGAAGAGGACAGCGAGATCGAGGTCTCGGCTTCGTACCCGTTCGAGCAGGTCGGGCGCGAGCCCTTCGCGGACGTGCACGTCAACTCCTGGCAGGCGGGCCCGCAACGCTTGCAGCAGCGGCGGCAGGACGAAGGCGCTGATGGTCGGCAGGAGGCCGATCCCCAGCCGGCCCGCGATACCTTCCCTGAGAGCGGCCACCTCTGCCGCCGCCCGGTCGGCGCTCGTCGTCATCAGCCGCGCCCAGCGTGCGAGCACATCGCCCGCCGGCGTCGTCAGCACGCCGGTCCGGCGGCGCTCGAGCAGCTCGGCCCCGAGCTCGCGCTCGAGCCGGGCGACGGCATCGGAGACGGCCGACTGGACGAGGTGCACCCTGGCGGCCGCCCGCGTAAAACCGCCCATGTCAACCACCGCCAGGAACACACGCAGATCGCGAATCTCCATCGTTGACGGCGATCACTCTATCGACAACCAGCGTTGGACGCGATGCTCCTGCCGACCTACGCTCTGAGGGTGGGGACGCTGGTCGGCGTCGACGTCGGCGGTACCTTCACCGACTTCGTAGCCTTCGACGAGGCGCGCCCGCGCGTCGAATTCAAGATCCCCTCGACGCCGAACGCGCCTGCCGATGCGGTGCTCCAGGGCTTTCGGCGGCTGCGCGAAGCCGGCATCGACCTGGCTGCGATCACCCTCTTCGCCCACGGGACGACGGTCGCGCTCAACACGCTGCTTCAGCGCTCCGGAGCGCGGGTCGGCCTGATCACCACGCGGGGCTTTCGCGACGTACTGGCGCTGCGCCGTCTGCGCCTCCCCGGTGCGCCCGGATTCCATGTCCAGCGGCCGGAGCCGCTGGTGCCGCGCCACGACACCCGCGAAGTGGGCGGCCGGCTGCTGGCCGACGGCACCGAGATCCGCCCGATCGATGCGAGCGAGGTCGCCGCGGCCGCCGCCGAGCTCGCGGCCGCCGGGTGTGAGGCGATCGCCGTGTGCCTGCTCCACTCCTACCGAAACGACGCCCACGAGCGGCTGGCCGCCGAGGCGGTCCGAGCGGCCGCGCCGGGCCTCCACGTCAGCGTCTCGAGCGAGGTCTGGCCCCAGCAGCGCGAGTACGAGCGAACCGAGGTTGCCGTGATCAACGCCCACGTGGCGCCGGTCATGGAGCGCTACTTCACCGACCTCGTCACGTCCCTCGCCGGCCTCGGTGTGACGGCTCGGGTGCTCTCGACACGGTCAAGCGGCGGTGTCATGACCGCCGAGCTGGCCGCCCGCCGGCCGGTCGACACGCTGCTCTCGGGACCGGCCTCAGGCGTCGTCGCGGCGACGGCTCTCGGCCGGAGTGCCGGCCTCCGGCAGCTGGTCGCGTTCGACATGGGCGGCACCAGCGCCGACGTCGGCCTGGTCGTCGGTGGAGCGGTAGGGACGACCACGGAGGCAACCGTCGGGGACTTCCCGGTGCTGATGCCCTCGGTCGACGTCTCCAGCATCGGCGCGGGCGGAGGCTCGATCGCCGCCCTCGACTCGGCCGGCGTCCTCAAGGTCGGCCCGCGCAGCGCGGGTTCGGTCCCTGGCCCCGCCTGTTACGGCCGCGGCGGGACCGAGGCGACGGTGACCGACGCGTACGCCGTGCTGGGCGTCCTCACCGATCTGCTCGGGGGCGAGGTCGAGCTCGATATCGCGGCCGCGCGGATGGCCTGCGGCCGTATCGGCAACGACCTGGGCCTGCCGGCCGAAGCCGCCGCGGAGGCCATCCTCCAGGTCGCCACCGCCAACATGTACGCACGCCTGCTGCCGCTGATGGCCCAGCGGGGCGCCGATCCGCGCGAGTTCGCGCTCCTGGCGTACGGGGGAGCCGGCCCGACCCACGCCTTCCGGCTGGCCGCCGAGGTCGGCTTCCGCCGCGTCGTCATCCCACCGGCGCCCGGCACTTTCTGTGCGCTCGGCTGCCTGGTCGCCGATCTCCGCGCCGACTTCGTGGCGACTGTCTACGCCGACCTCGACCAGCTCGAGGAGGTGGCCCTGGCGGCGGTCTTCGCGGACCTGCGCGCGCAGGCCTGGGATTGGGTTCGCGAGCAGCGCCTGCCAACGGAGGGTCCGGTCGTGGCGCTGACCGCCGACATGCGGCAGGGCGGGCAGAGCTACGACATCCCGGTCGAGCTCGGCTCTGATCTCGGACCCGGGTTCCGCGAGCGGGCGCGGGAGGCGTTCTTCAACGCTTACCAGCGGGTCTACGGAAACCCCGATCGGTCGGGACGGGTCGAGATCGTCAACGCCCGGGCGCACGTGGTCGCGGCGACGGCCAGACCGGACCTCGCGGTGGCGGGGATCGCCGGCGCCCCGATCACAACCCGAAGGGCCATCCGCCACGGCGGGCGCCAGCACGAGGCGGCGGTGGTCGCACGGGCCGGGCTGGGACCCGGTGCCCGCCTCACCGGCCCCGCCGTCATCACCCAGTACGACACCACGACGTTCGTGCCGCCAGGCGCCTGGGTCGAGGTCGACGCCCTGGGCAGCCTGGTCGGAGGCTTCGCGCATGAGTGAGACGACCCTCGACGGTGTCCTCCTGGAGATCCTCCGCAACCACTTCATGGGCATCGTCCGCGAGCTTGGGACGGTGATCCGGAACGCCGCCCATACCGTCTTCGTCAAGGAGACCGCCGACTTCGGCGCCTACTTGGTCAGCCCGGCCGGCGAGGTCTTCATGACTCCCGACGACATGGGCATCTTCATCACGATCGGGACGCCGATGGATGGGGCGATTGCCGCCATCACCGACTACAGGGAGGGCGACATCTGCATCACCAACGACCCCGAGGGGTCGCGAGGGATGGTCACCCACCTGCCCGACTTCTTCATGTGGACGCCGGTCTTCGCGCCCGACCGCCAGCTGCCGATCTGCTTCGCCTTCTGCTTCATCCACTCAACCGACGTCGGCGGCCTGGTGCCGGGCAGCGTCAGCCCGCTGGCTCGCGACATGTTCGAGGAGGGACTGATCCTGCCCCCGACGCGGCTCGTCCGCGGCGGCGTCCTCGACGAGGGCCTGCTCCAGATCCTGATGGCCAACACCCGGGTGCCAGACCTGAACTGGGGGGACCTCCGGGCCGAGGTGGCAGCCCTCGAGATCAGCCGTCGCCGGATGGCCGAGCTGATCACCGCTTACGGGACCGACGCCGTGGAGCGGGGCATCGCCGGTGTGCTCGATTACTCGGAGCGCCAGGCGCGCGAGGTGATCGAGGCCATTCCCGATGGCACCTACACATTCGCCGACTACCTGGAGACCGACTTCGGCGGCCGGCCGGGCCTGCCGATCCGGATCAAGGTCGACCTGGCGGTGCGCGGCTCGGAGATGACGCTCGACTTCTCCGGCACCGACCCGCAGGTGCCGCTCGCCCTGAACCTCGCGACCCATGGAAAGCGAGGCCACAACATGGTCGTCCCGGCCCTCGTCAACTACTTCCGCAGCCGTTGCCCGAACATCACCTACAACTCCGGGATGATGCGGCCGGTCGACCTCGTCGCCCCGCGGGGCAGCCTGCTCAACCCGGAACCCCGAGCGCCGGTCGGAGCGCGCCAGGCGACGATGTTCCGGGTGCCCGAGGTGATCATGGGGGCGCTCGCCCAGGCCGTCCCCGACCAGGTGCCGGCCTGCGGCGCCGGCCAGGGGGCGATCATGCTCGTCTCCGCGCCGGAGTTCGACACCGGAGCCAATCGGGTCAGCATCCTGCAGCCGCTGATCGGAGGCTCCGGGGGCCGGGCGGCGGACGACGGCATCGACGGCGTCGACTTCGTCGCCGGGTTCTACAGGAACATCCCGACCGAGGTTCTCGAACATGACGCGCCGATCCTGGTCGAGCGCTACGCCCTTCGCCAAGATGCCGCCGGTCCCGGTCGCTGGCGCGGGGGCAGCGGGCTCGACTACGCGGTTCGAGTGCTCTCGCCACGCGCCACGGTCACCTGCCGCGGCATGGACCGAGTTCGCTTCCGCCCCTGGGGCCGGGCAGGCGGCCACGCCGGCAGCCAGGGCTTTGCGCGGCTCGTGAGGGCGGGGGGCGACGTCCGCGACCTCGGGAAGATCGACCTCGTCGAACTGAACCCGGGCGACGTGCTCGAGATCGGGACCCCCTGCGGCGGCGGCTTCGGGAGCCCGCTCGACCGCGACCCCCGGCTCGTCCTTCGCGACGTGCTCGACGGCTTCGTGAGCGAGGCGAGCGCCCGCGAGGTCTACGGAGTCGCCCTCGACGGCGCCACGGTCGACCCCGCCGAGACGGCGGCGCTGCGCGAGTGGCTGCACGCTCAGCGGCCGGTCGCGGCCGAGTTTGCCCAGGGGCCCGAGCGCGAGGCGTACGAGAACCTCTGGTCCGACGCGCTCCAGGACGCCGTCAACGCCGCCACCTGGGGCCACCCCTCCGGCATCCGCGTGGTCGTCCGGCAGCTGCTCCAGGCCGAGCTCGGTCGCCGCCTCGACGCCGGCGAAGCGGTGCCACCGGAGAGCGTCGCCGCGATCTGCGCGGAACTTGTGACCGCCATGCGGCAGCGCCTGTACGGGTGAGCGAGCGGCGGCCGCTCCTGCTCTCGCACGGCGTCATCGAGAGCGGGGCGTCGTGGGCGCAGGCGGCATCGCTGCTGGCCGGGCGATTCCAGGTCGTCGCTCACGACGGCCGCGGGCGCGGCCAGGCTCCGATACCGGAGGGCGCCTTCACCTATGCCGACCTCGCCGAGGACGTCGAGGCGCTGGCCAGGGCGCGAGGCTTCGACCGCTTCTTCCACGCCGGCCACTCGATGGGCGGCCGCGTGGCCCTCGAGCACGCCCTCGCCCATCCCCACAGCGTGCGCGCGATCGCGGTCATCTCGGCCCGGGCGGAAGCGCCCGACGCGGCCGGCCGCGACCGGCTCAGGACCCAGGCGGAGAAGGCCCGACGCCTGGGCGCGGGCGAGGCCATCGACATGTGGACCCACCCCGGCGAGGCCCACTTCGCTCGCGTCCGCCAGATCAGCGCAAGCAACTCCGCTGAGGGGACGGCGATGGCGCTCGAGGCGCTGGCCGCCGCCGACTCTCTCCTGCCCCGGCTCGCCGAGCTGAGCACGCCCGTCCTCGTCATCGCCGGCGATCAGGACGCCGCCTACGTTGGCTCGGCGCGCCGCATGGTCGAGGCCATTCCCCGCGCCGAACTTCGCATCCTTGCCGGCATCGGCCACTTTCCGAACCTCGAATGCCCGGAGCTGCTCGCTGAGATCCTGGGCGAATTCTTCGACCGCCATTCCGCCTGACAGAACGCGTTTCTTGACCGCGAAACCGGCCCTCCATACGATGGTTCCGCCGCCCGATCCAGGGCGAGGCTGACGGAGGAGACGAGAACATGCCTCGAACCCCGCGCGCCCTCGGTGCCGCCTTGCTGGCGGGCGCCGTCGTGCTCGCCGCCTGCGGCGGCTCCAGCTCGAACCAGTCGCAGGAGTCGGGCCCGATCAAGATCGGCTTCATCGTCCCCCTGACCGGCGTCTTCGCGCCCAACGGCCAGGACGAGCAGGACGGCTGGAACCTGGCGGTGAAGGAGATGGGCGACACGGTCGCCGGCCGCAAGATCCAGACCACCTTCACGGACGATGCCGCCGACCCCAACCAGGGCCTGACCGACGCCAAGCAACTGGTCGAGAACCAGGGCGTGGACCTCATGATCGGCCCGCTGGCGGCCAACGTCGGCCTTGCCGTTCGAAGCTACGTCGCCAGCAGCGGCGTCCCGACCCTCTACATAAGCGCCTGCTCGGTCGAGCTGGCGACCTCGCAGAAGACGCCCAACCTGGTCATGACGGGTTGGACCTGCGACCAGCCGACCCTCAACTTCGGCAAGTACGTGTACGAAAAGCTCGGCTACCACCACGTGACGACCATCGGCATGGACTACGCCTTCGGCTGGCAGGTCACAGGCGGCTTCACGAGCACCTTCACGGCCGCCGGCGGGAAGATCGACAAGCAGATCTGGGCCCCGATCAACGCACCCGACTACAGCCCCTACGTGGCCCAGATCCCCAAGGACACGCAGGCCGTGTTCGACCTCGCCGCGGGGACGGCGGCGCTCCGCTTCGTCGACGCCTACAAGGGCCTCGGGCTGAAGGGCAAGATCCCGCTCATCGGGGCCGGGACGCTGAGCGACTACTCCGTGCTCCGCTCCATGGACCCCAGCAGCATCATCGACACCATCACCGTCCTGCAGTACGCCGACGGCATCGACACGCCCGAAAACCAGAAGTTCGTCACCGCCTACCGGGCCGCCACCGGCAAGTTCCCGTCCTACTACGCCGAGACCGCGTATGCCACGTACAAGCTGATCTACTCGGTCCTGAACAAGCGCAGCGGCAAGGTCAAGGACCATGCGTCGGTCGTCAAGGACCTGAAGACGACCACCTTCCAGGCGCCGCGCGGTCCGGTCTCGATCAACGCCGACACCAACTCGCCGGTCCAGAACATCTACATCCGCAAGGTCGCGATGGTGAACGGAGCCATGCGCAACGTCGTCGTGGACACCATCAAGTCGAGCACGCCCTGGGGTCCGCTGCCGAAGAGCAAGTGGGAGGCGCAGGCGCCCAAGTACGCGCGCGAAGGATGACGCGCTGAGCCGGCCGGCGCCCGGCGCCCCGGAGGCCGCCGGACTCCGCCTGCTCGGTCATTCCGACCTCGACGGCCACGGCAACGGCGGCGAGGGCATGGGCCTGGTCGCCCGCGGTGGCCGGCGGCTGCTCTACGTGGCTCACGAATCGGCGCCGGTCAACTTCACGATCGTCGACGTGAGCGACCCCCGAAGCCCGCGGGTGGCCGAACAGGTCGAGCTGCCCCACCCCGAGGTGCGCTCGAACTCTTTGTGCGTGGCCGGCTCCGGCGAGCTGATGGCGGTCGCCTACCAGGTCGCCCGGCCCGGACTCCAGCCCGCCGGAGTCGAGCTCTTCGACCTGAGCGACCCCCTGGCCCCACGCTCGGCGGGCTTCTTTGACACCTCGGGGCCGCACTCGGGCGGCGCGCACTTCGTCTGGGTGTCCGGCGAACTCCTGTACGCCGCGACCGGGATGCCCGATTTCGTGCCGGCCCACCAGAAGGACGACCAGCTGGTCCTGGTGCTCGACATCGCCGACCCGGGGCGGCCGCGCGAGGCGGGGCGGTGGTGGCTGCCGGGCACGGGCGCCGGCGACTCCGAGCCGCCTCCGCGGCGGCACCCCAGGCACGACAGCGGGTTTCGAGCCCACAACGTCAACGTCTATCCCGAGCGCCCCGACCGCGCCTACGTCGGCTACCTGGACGCCGGTGTCCTCGTCCTCGACATCGCCGACCTGGCCCGGCCCCGGCTGGTCTCCCGCCTCGACTACCACCCGCCCCTGCCCGGCTTCACCCACACCGTGCTGCCGCTGCCCGGCCGGGGCCTGCTCGCGGTGACCGACGAGGCGGTCACCGACGGCTGCCAGGACCATCCCAAGATGACCTGGCTGATGGATGGTTCGGACGAGACCAACATCGTGCCCATCGCCACCCTGCCGCTGCCTCCGGCAGAGGACTTCTGCGGCCGCGGCGGCCGCTTCGGCTCGCACAACCTGCACGAGAACGACCCCTCACCCACGGCCTGGCACTCAGAGGACGAGCTGATCGGCGCCTTCTTCAGCGCCGGCATCCGCCTCTTCGACATCCGCAACCCCTTCCAGCCGCGCGAGATCGCACACTTCGTGCCCGCGCCGCCACCGGGGTCGCCGGCGGGCAGCATCCAGATCAACGACGTCTACGCCGACGAACGCGGCCTCCTCTACGCGGTCGACCGCTTCACCGGCGGCCTCTACATCCTGGAGCGGACCTGACCTGCCGGCTCCGAGGGGCGCGTCTCAGCCGGGTCCGACCTGGCTGTCGCCCGGGCTGCGGAGGCCGAAGCGGAGGAACTGGTCGGAGGGGTCGACGGCGGCCCCGGACTGGTAGCGCTCGCCCATCGCCCGTGAGCGCTCGACCAGCCCCCGGCCGAGCTCGAGCTGGCCCGGCGCCCAGCGTGCCAGGGCCGCATCGACGTCGCCGCCGGCGGCCTCCAGCGCCGACGCCAGGGCCCAGGCGTCGGCGGCCGCCTTGGCCGTCCCCGCGGCGGCGTGCGGCCGGGCGACGAAGGCTGCGTCCCCGGTGAGGCAGACCCGGCCCAGGGCCATCCGCGGCACCGTCACGTCGACCACCTGCTGGACGAAGGGATCGGCCACGCCGGTCACCAGCTCGGCGATCACCGGCGGCAGCCGGCCGGCCGCATGGTGGAGCTCGGTGACCTGGCCGTCCGCGACCATTCCCGGCGGCACCGATAGATCGCGATGCACGCCGTCGCGATCGGTCATCAGCGCGTCGAGCGGCGGCCCGGGATCGACGTTGCGGTACCAGACGAAGTTCATCAGCCGGTCGCCCACGGCCACCGATCCGTCGGCGGCCGGGATCGGGTAGGTCAGGATGTGGCTGTCGCCCGTCCAGTGATAGACGATGGCGTCGCCGAGCACCGTTCGCGCCCCCTCGCTCAGGTCGGCCTCGGGCAGGATGCCCCGCCACCCGACATACCCCGAGTAGACCGGCCGGCACTCCGGCAGGATGACCGCGCGCGTGGTCGAATGGGCGCCATCCGCCCCCACCAGAAGATCGGCCGCGACCGGCTCGCCGCCGAAGTCCGCCCGCACGCCGCCCGGCTCCGGCTCGAGGCCGCGGAGCGCCCGGCCAAGGTGGTAGCGGGCGGCCGGAAAGGCTTCGCGGAGCGCTCGGTAGAGCGTGTTCCAGCCGGTGAATCGATAGGCGCATGGCTCGGCGTGGAGAACCGAGCCGCCGGCATCCAGGTACATCCAGCGCGACGTCCCCGTGCTGATGGCCGCCAGCCTCAAGCCGCGCCGCTCCACCAGGTAGCGGACGGTCAGGGGATGGACGACGATCCCGACGCCGCGTCCCAGCAGCTCGGACGCCGAGCGCTCGAAGACTTGCACGTCGCACCCGGCCTCGGCGAGCAGCACGGCGGCGGTCAGCCCGCCCAGGGATCCTCCCGCGATTGCCACGCGGACGCGCTCACCGGCCATCGATCACCTTCCTCCTCAGTCTCCCGCGGGCCGCCTTGCATGATCGCGCCATGATCACGCTCGATGATCCCGCGCCATGATCGCGCACGGTTGGGGCGACGAGCCGGGCCGCTGATAGGATCACCGGGACATGGTTGAGTCCGCCGACCGAGTGCTGCGTGTGCTCGAGTCGTTCGGTCCGGGTGAGCGCGACGTGAGCCTGGGCGAGATCGCCGAGCGCCTGAACCTCCCCAAGAGCTCGGTCCACCGGCTGCTGGCGACGCTGATCGGTCATCAGTTCGTCGAGCGCAATCCCGAGACCCGCCGCTACCGGCTGGGCATCCGCCTCTTCGAGCTCGGCTCGGCGGCGATCCACGAGCGGGGGCTCCACAGCGCCGCCCACCCGGCCCTCGAGGAGCTCTCCAGGAACACCGGCGAGACGTGCCACCTGGCCGTCCTCTCCGGCACCGAGGCGGTCTACGTGTCGAAGCTGGACGGACCCTCGAGCATCATCATGTCCTCACGCGTCGGCGGCCGCGCCCCCTGCCACGCCACCAGCATCGGCAAGGTGCTCACGGCGTGGGCCGGCGAGGACCTCTTCCGGCTGCTCTGCAGCCGGCCGCTCCGGCCCTACACCCCTCACACCATCCCCACCGTCAAGGCCTTCGAGGCCGAGCTGGCGCGGGTTCGCGAACAGGGCTACGCCCTCGACCTCGAGGAGTTCGAGGAGGGGCTGCGCTGCATCGCCGCGCCGGTCCGCGACCACAGCGGCCGCGTCGTCGCGGCGCTCGGCATCGCCGGACCCCGGCGGCGGTTCGAGGACTCGCAGCTGGCGGCGCTGGTGCCGATCGTGGTCGAGGCCGCCGGCCAGCTGTCGCGCAACCTCGGCTACGTCGACCGGCACCACCCGGTTCCGGCGGTCGGCGCCGCCGGGTAGATCGTGCCCGGGGTCCGTTCCGACCTGGGGCAGTTCGCCCACGGCCAGTTCCGCGTCGACTACGAGGACCGTCCCGACTTCGCCCGCCTGCGCGATAAGAAGATCGCGCGCGCTCGCCAGGCGATGCGCGAGGCCGCGCTCGACGCTTTGCTGCTGTGGAAGATCGAGAACGTCCGCTATGTGAGCGGGCTGCGCCCGCAGATCATCGCCGGCAAGAGCGCGCTGCTGAACGGCTGCCTGCTCACCCCGGACGCCGCGCCCATCCTGCTCGCCTCGGGCGGCGAGGTCCAGCGCGCCCGGGTGGTCATGCCCTGGATCGAGGAGATCCACGCCGTTCCCATCATGGAGGCGCGCGGCCTGGTCCGGGGCGCCGTCGAGCAGGTGATCGGGCCGGTGCTGCGCCGCCACGGGCTGGCGAGCGCTCGCATCGGGCTCGACGAGTCCGGCTTCGCGCTCGTGGAAGCGGTCGGGGAGCTGCTGCCCGGCGTCCAGCTGGCTGACGGCGATGCCGCCATGCAGGCGGCGCGGCGCATCAAGATGCCCGAGGAGATCGCGCTTATGGAGGAGGCGGCGGCGATCGCCGAGGCCGTCACGCAGTCGGCGATCGACGCCGTCAGGCCCGGGGTCAGGGAGACGGACGTCGTGGCCGAGGCGATGCACACGCTGTTCCGCCTGGGCGGCGAGCAGGCGCATGTCGACACCCCCTTCGTCGCCTCCGGCGAGCACATGGCCCCGCCCAACCGCATTCCGTCGGACAAGATCATCCGCGAGGGTGACCTCGTCTTCATCGACATCGGAGCCGGGTGGGCGGGGTACTGGGGCGACATGGGCCGCACGGTCGTCTGCGGCCGCCCCTCGCCTCGTCAGCAGGAGGTCTACACCGCGGTCCACGAGGCGCTGGCGGCGGCGACGAGGAGCCTGCGCGCCGGCAGCACCAACGACGACGTCGCCGCCGCCGTCCGCGAGGTGGCCTCCCGGCACGGCCTCGGCGACAACTTCATCAGCCTCTTCATCGGGCACGGCGTGGGCATGGGTTCGAACGAGCCCCCCTACATCGGTGAGGACCTGCCCGGGGCGGAGACGGTCGTGCTCCAGGAGGGCATGACCTTCGCGGTCGAACCGCTGATCTGGGTCCCCGGAGTGCGCGGCGGCGCCGGTGTCCGCCTCGAGGACACGATCCTGGTCACCGCCGAGGGTGGCCGGCCGCTGACTCGAACCGCCTTCGACGACCGCCTGCTGCTCGGTTGAGGCGAGGGGGCCTCGCCTCCCCTCCGTCGCCGCTGCGCGGAGCCACCTCAATACCGGATAGGCGCGGAGAATTTGAGTCGTCCACACCTCCCAGCCAAATGGGGAGACTTGGGGCGGTCCACACCTCCCCACCAAGTGGGAGGAGACTTCGGGCCGTCAGCGCTCCACCGCCACCGTCCTCCCC
>CAYLIP010000013.1:41686-50153 GCA_964383855.1 uncultured Actinomycetes bacterium
CACCAAGTGGGAGGAGACTTCGGGCCGTCAGCGCTCCACCGCCACCGTCCTCCCCTCACGCGCGGCCGCCGCGATGGCGTCCGTGAGCTGCACGCTGCGCAGCCCGTCGAGGCCTGAGGGATCGGGATCGCGGCCGGCCAGGACCGCCTCGCTGAAGGCGGCCACCGTCCGGTCATAGCAGTCCATCGTCGACCAGCGGTCGCTCCGGGAACCCTCCTCGGTGACGATGGTCATGTCGCCCTCCATCAGCGGCCGCGTGATGCCGCGCCCGTCGATCCGGCCCCGGGTCCCGTAGATGACGATCTCGTTGAGCGGAAAAGGCGTGGCCTGGTTGCCGTTGGCGTAGGCGAGCGCGCCGCTGTCGAAACGCATCAGCACCATCGGCAGCGTCTCGATCACCCCGGCCTCGCGGCCGGTGTTGAACATGGCCGCCACCTCCGTCACCTCGGCGCCGAGCAGGTAGCGGAGGACGTCGTAGATGTGCACCGCGATGTTGTTCACCGAACCGAGGCCGGCCAGCTCCGGGTCGGTCCGCCAGCCGCCCGGCGGCCGCCGGCCGGGGCTGGCTTCGACCTGGACCTCGATCACGTCGCCGATCTGCCCCGCCTCGATCACCCGCCGCGCCTCGCGGAAGGGCGCATGGTGCCGGGTCTGGAAGTTGATGCCGAGCTTGACCCCGGCGTCCCGGCAGGCCTCCACGGCACGGCGGGCCTCGGCCGCGCTCGAGGCGAGCGGCTTGTCGCAGAGGACGTGCTTCCCCGCCTCCGCGGCGGCCACCACCTGGCCCGCGTGGAGCGCGTTGGGCGTGGTGACCAGGACCGCGTCAACGTCGTCACGGGCGAGCATCGCCTGGTAATCGGTGCCCGCCCACCGCGCGCCGTGCTTCTGCGCGAAGGCGTCGGCACGACCCTGGTCGCGGCTCACGACCGCCACCAGCTCGCTGTTCGGGTCGGCGTTGATGGCCGGCGCCATCGAGTCGCCCGCGATCTTGCCGGGCCCGACGATTCCCCACCTGAGCGTCATGTTTGGTCCTCCTCAGCCGTTGTTCTAGCCTTCAAACCGATGCGTGCCATGAGCGTTGTCGAATACGGGCGCCCGCTCCAGATGCTGGAGGTCGAGCGGCCGGCGCCCGCCCCCGGCCAGGCGCTGGTCGAGGTGCTCGCCTGCGGCCTCTGCTTCAGCGACGTCAAGACCATCCGGGGCCGGATGCCCTACTCGGCGTCGCTGGCCCTCCCCCACGTGGCCGGCCACGAGGTCTCGGGACGCGTGGTCGAGGTGAACGGACCCAGCCGGCTCAAGCCGGGCGACAGGGTCGTCGCCTACCACGTCTGGGGCTGCCACCGGTGCGCCGCCTGCCGCCGCGGCGACGAGCACCTCTGCACCGACCTCGTCGCCTGGATGGGCTTCACCCATCCCGGCGGCTTTCGCGAGTACATCACGGCGCCGGTCGAGTACCTGCTGCCGGTCCCGGAGTCGATCCCAGCCACGGTCGCCCCCGCGCTCACCTGCGCCATGGGGACCGCCTATCGCGCGGTGGCGGAGCGCGGGCGCGTACTTCCGGGCGAGGTGGCGGTCGTGCTCGGTCTCGGCGGGGTCGGCATCCACGCCGCCCTGATCGCGCATGCGGCGGGCGCCCTCGTGATCGGCGTCGACGTCGGAGCGGCCAAGCTCGAGGGCGCCCGCCGCGCCGGGATCGAGAGCGTGCTCGACTCCGCCGAGGCGCCCGACCGCATCGCCGAGCTGGCACCCGACGGCGTCGACGTCGTCCTCGAGACGACGGGCGTGCCCTCCCTTCTGGAGGCCGCGCGCAAGATGCTGCGGCCGGGGGGCCGGGTGGTCGGCGTGGGCTACCACGTGGGCGAGATGATGGCGGTGTCCAGCGACCAGCTGGTTCTGCTCGAGCAGTCGGTGGTCGGCTCCCGCTATGCGTCCCGCGTCGACATGGAGCGCGTCATCCGGATGGTCGCGGCGGGCGCGGTCCAGCCGGTCATCGACGAGGTGCTGCCGCTGGAACGGCTGAACGAGGGGGTCGAGCGGCTGGAGGCGGGACAGGTCACCGGCCGCCTCGTCTTTCAGGTGCACACGTAGCCGCCGTCGACGAAGAGCGTGGTCCCGGTGACGTAGCTGGCCTCGGCGGAGGCCAGGAAGACCGCCGCACCCACCATCTCCTCGGGGTTGGCGACCCGTCCCAGCGGCACCAGCCGACGGTTCACCTCGGCGACCTCGGGACGGGCGAAGAACTCGCGGTTGGCCGGCGTCTCAGTCGGACCGGGCGCGATCGCGTTGACGCGGATGCGGTGGCGAGCCAGGTCGACCGCCATCCCCCTGACCAGCTGGCGGATCCCGCCCTTGGCGGCGGCGTAGTGGGCCAGGCCGGGCCGGACCACCTCGCTCAGCTGCGAGCTGGTGAATACGATGGCGCCGCCTCCCTGGCCGGCCATGTGGCGGGCGAAGACGAGGCCGCAGTTGAAGGCGAGGGTCAGGTTGCGATCGAGCATGCTCCGCCACGCGCTGGGATCGAGATCGAGGAAGGGCACCGTCTCGCCGCGCGATCCGCCCGCGTTGGCGAAGAGGACGTCGCAGCCTTCCATCGCCTCGACGGCCCTTGCCAGCAGGCCCTCGGCGGCCGCGAAGTCGGTGAGGTCGCCGCCGGCTGCGAACGCCCGCCCCCCGCCGGCGGCGATCGCCCGGGCCACCTTGCCCGCGCTCGCCTCGTCGAGGTCGGCGCAGACCACCGCGGCGCCCTGCGCCGCGACACCCTCGGCCAGTGCCCGGCCGATGCCGCCGCCGGCCCCGGTCACCACCGCCCGCCTGCCCTCGAGCCGCCCGCGCGCCGGCACGCTCACGCGGCCAGCCCCGGACCGGGCAGGAAGCGCCCCGTCCCCGGCTCCGCCAGCACCCGTCCCTCGGCCGCCGCCAGCCGCCCGCGCACGTAGGTCCTAACCGCTCGCCCCTGAAGCGTTCGGCCGGCGAAGGGCGACCAGCCGGCCTTGGAGAGAATGTCTCCGTCGGCCACGGTCCAGCGGGCGGCGGGATCGACGAGGACGAGGTCGGCGTCGGCGCCCTCGGCCAGCCTCCCCTTGCCGGCCAGCCCATATATGCGCGCCGGCGCCTCCGAGTAGAGGGCCACGACGCGCTCGTGAGTGAGACGGCCGGCGGCGGCCCCGTCGAGCAGCGCCGAGAAGGTGGTGTCGATGCCCGGCAGCCCGAAGTGGACCTCCCAGATTGAGCCTGCGGCCTTCTGTTCTCGCGTCGAAGGCGCGTGGTCGCTGGACACGTAGTCGACGCGGCCGGCGGCGACCGCCTCCCACATGGCGTCGAGCTCCGGCTGCGCGCGTGCCCGGGCCGGCGGTGTGAACTTGCGGAGCGCGCCCTGCTCGCGGACCTCGTCCTCGAGGAGGAGAAGGTACTGCGGGCAGGTCTCGACGAGCATCCCGCGGGCGAGGTCGATGACGTCCGGGTGGCTGGCGTGGGCGAGGACGGCGCGCGCACCCGTGCCCCGGGCCAGCGTGCCGGCTGCCGCCACCGCCACCTGCTCCGCCTCGCGGCTGCGCCATTCGGCGATCACGCCGCCGTCGGCCCTCCCCGCCGCCCGGAGCCGTCGCTCGGCCGCCGCGGTCAGCGTCTCCTCCTCGCAGTGGAGGAGGCAGGCCGCGCCCACGCCGGCGGCCGTCTCCAGGAGCTGCAGCAGCCGCGCGGGGTCATGACCGGGGACCCCGTGAGTCGTGCACGTGAACGCCTTGAGGAAGGCGGCCCCCGCCCGCCAGGCGGCGGCGGCGTCGGCGGCGGCGCCCGGCCAGGCGTGGGCGGCGAGCCCGAAGTCGACCCGGCTGCGGCCGCTCAGGTAGTCGACCTTCTCGTGGAGATCGCCCGGCGTCCGGACCGGGCGCGCGTGCGTGTGCTCGACGACCGTGGTCACGCCCGCCCGGGCCGCCGCCGCCGTCCCGGCCGGGAAGTCCTCCCGGGCGGGATCGGCCGGGTCCATGAAGTGGACGTGGACGTCGATCATGCCGGGCATGAGGAGCAGGCCGGAGGCGTCGAGGCGCTCGGCGGCGGCGTGGCGGTCGGCGGTCACGGCCGCGATCCGGCCCTCCGCGACGTAAACGTTCGCCTGCCTCCGGCCCGAGCCGGTGACCACGGTGGCTCCCTCGATGCCCAGTTGGAGGTCAGGCAAGCTTCTCGGAGAGCCAGTCGGCGAATTCCACGGTCGCGATCGTCAGCTGGTCGCTCTGGCAGTGCTGCGCGCCGCCCTCCGCCGAGGTGTAGACGCGCAGCGTCTTGTCGTTCGACCCCGAGGCGTCGTAGAGCCGCCGGGCGATCTCGAGCGGAACCTGCTCGTCGTGCTCGCCGTGGAGCACGAGGAACGGACAGCGCATCCGCTGGACGACGCCGTCGAGGCGGAAGTCCTCGAGACGAGCGAGCGCCTCGTCCAGGGTGTCGACGCCCAGCACCCAGGTGATGTGGTGCCCGGGGACGGAGAGGGAGCCCGCGAAGTTGGCCTCGATCCTGCGCTTCCAGGTCGCGTGGTAGTCCCAGATCGCGCCCCAGGCGACGCAGGCCCGGAAGCGGCTGTCGAGCGAGGCGCACCGGGGCGCGTAGTAGCCACCCAGGCTGATCGCGATCACGCCCACGCGGGCGGCGTCGACGTCGTCGCGTCCCTCAAGGAAGTCGATCGCGGCGCTCCCCGCGCGTTCGTAGTCGGCGCGCAGTGGAAGGCCGCGAAAGCGAATCGATTCGCCGTTTCCGGGCCCGTCCACCAGGAGCACGCTCACCCCTCGCCGGATGAGTTCGGTGGCGCCGCGGAGGTAGCACATCTCCTTGGTTATGTCGAGGCCGTCGAAGTACACCGCGACCGGCGGCCGGGCGCCGGCGGGCGCGCCGGCGTGGACCAGGTAGGCGGGCAGCGAGGTCCCCTCGAAGGGCACCTCGACGGGCTCGATCCGCGGCCCGTCGCAGAGCGCGGCGAAGCGGTGGAAGCTGTCGACGGAGGCACGGTAGACCTCGAGAGCGGTGGCATCCTTGGGGGTCCGGAAGCGCTCGCCGATCTGGTGGTAGGCGGTCGAGCGCAGGTAGCACCCGGCCGCCGTCAGGGGGCGGCCGGCCGCCTCGGCGGCCTCGGCTCGCGCGCGCAGGTCGTCACCGAGCTCACGCCAGGCCTCGAACCAGGCGTCGTCGTCGCCGGCGTGCCCGCGCAGCCGGCGGCCCGCCCGGTCGGCCTCGCCCAGGTCGGCTCCGCCGTAGGCGGCGGCGCCGAGCACGAGCGCCATCGCCGCCGACCACCGGTAGTCGTCGGGGAAGTAGGCGAACCAGTCGGCGTGCTGCGGCGGATTCAGGCGGGCGAGCGCCATCAGCGGACGGCCGCCGCCGAGCGGGCGGCCTCGACCTTGGCCGCCACCTCGTCGACGGTCAGCACCCAGCCCAGGCAGCGGGCGATGTTCTGCAGTCCGAAGAAGTGCAGGTCGTCGCCGTACATGGAGTGGACGCCGTCGGCGACCACGATCGTCTTCAGGTCCCGGTTCAGCGACTCGAAGGCGGCGCACTGGACGCAGGTGTTGGTGTTGATGCCGGCCAGCACGACGCTGTCGATCCGCAGCTGCTGGAGGGTCAGGTCGAGGTCGGTGTCGCGGTAGATCGACAGGCGGCGCTTGGTGCTGATGACGAAGTCGCCGGGCTCGGGGCCGAGCTCGGGCATGAGCTGGGTCTGCACCGAGCCCTCCAGGTTGTGCCGGCTGATCGTGCTCGCGCGCTCCGGGGTGAGCATCTGGTTGGCGGCCTCGACCGCCGCCCAGAAGGGGTTGTGCATCGGCTCCGAGGTGCCATCCGGGAAGACGCGGTTCTGCAGGATGACGTGGATCACCGGCATCCCGCTCGACCGGGCCAGCCGGACCAGGCGCGCGGTGGCGGCGACAACCGAGGCGGCGGCCTCGGGGGCCACCGGCATGGTGGCGACGGCGGGGTCGAGGTGGCCTCGGTGGCAGTCGATGGTGATGACCGCGGTGCGGCGGGGATCGATCTCGAGCTGCTGGTTGAGCAGGCGCAGCATCCGGCTGCGGTCGACGAGGGGCGGCGGCTGCTGGTTCATCTCAGGTCCTCACACGTTGACCGTCGGCATCTGCGACTCCTGGTACCGGGTCCCGGCCCCGGCTCCGACCGGTAGATCGCGGTCGAGCCGCTGAAGGTCCTCAGGGGTGAGGCGGATGCCGGCCGCGCCCAGGTTCTCCTCCAGGTACCGCCGCCGCTTGGTCCCGGGGATCGGAACCAAATCGTCGCCCTGCGCGAGCACCCAGGCGATCGCGAGCTGGGCCGGCGTGCAGCCCTTCTCGGCGGCCATGGCCTCGACCCGGCCCACCAGTTCCAGGTTCCGGGCCAGGTTCTCGCCCTGGAACCGGGGATGGTTCCTCCGGTTGTCCTTCGCCTCCAGGTCGTCGAGGCTGCGCACCGCGCCGGCGAGCAGGCCCCGCCCGAGCGGCGCATAGGCGACGTAGGCGATCCCGAGCTCGCGACAGGCCGGGATCAGGTCCTGCTCGGGCTCGCGATACCAGAGTGAGTACTCGGTCTGGAGGGCGGCGATCGGGTGCACGGCCGCCGCCCGGCGGACGGTGGCGGCGCCGGCTTCGGACAGCCCCAGCCAGCGGACCTTGCCCTGCTCGACGAGCCGGCCCATCGCCCCCACCGTCTCCTCGATGGGCACCGTCCGGTCGACCCGGTGCTGGTAGTAGAGGTCGATCACGTCGACGCCCAGCCGCTGAAGGCTCCGGTCGCATGCCTCGAGCACGTGTTCGGGGCGGCCGTCGACGCCGGTGGGGCGGCCGTCGGGGCCGACCACGTGGCCGAACTTGGTGGCCAGGACGACGCGGTCGCGGATGCCCTTCAGGGCCCGCCCGACCAGCTGCTCGTTGTGACCGGCGCCGTACATGTCGGAGGTGTCCACGAGGTCCAGGCCCAGCTCGACGGCGCGCCGGATGGTCGCCTCCGACTCCGCCTCGTCGGGCGTCCCGTAGATGCCCGACATGCCCATGCAGCCGAGCCCGATGCACGCCACCTCGGGGCCGGCGCGGCCGAGCCTTCGCTTCTCCATGCCTCTCTAGACTCCCAGGTGCAGCCGCTTCACGTCTTCGGCCTGTTCCAGCTCCCCGGGGGCGCCGCTCCAGACCACGGTCCCCTTGGACAGGATGTACACGTGGTCGGCGGAGTCGACGCCGAGCCGGTAGTTCTGCTCGACGAGCAGGATCGACAGCTTCTGGTCGCGCAGCCCCTTGATGATCGCGCCCACGCGCTCGACGATGACCGGCGCCAGCCCCTCCGAGGGCTCGTCCATGAGCAGGAGCTTGGGGTTGGTCATCAGCGCCCGGCCGATGGCGAGCATCTGCTGCTCGCCGCCCGACAGCTGCCCGGCCCGGTTCCGGCGCCGCTCCTTGAGGTTCGAGAAGAGATCGTAGATCCGCTCCAGCGTCCAGCCCTCGCCGTCGTGGCCGTTGCTGCCCGGATGCCGGGCGGCCAGCGTCAGGTTCTCCTCGACGCTCAGCGACGGGAAGACGTGGCGGCCCTGGGGGACGAGCGCGAGGCCGAGCTTGGCGATCCGGTTCGGCTCCAGGTGATTGAGCTGGCGGCCGTCGAAGCTCACCTCGCCTTCGGTGATCGGCGTGAGGCCCATCAGGGCCCGGATGAGTGTGGTCTTGCCCATGCCGTTGCGGCCGAGGATGGTGGTGCAGGCGGCGTCCGGCGCGCGCAGGTCGACGCCCTGCAGGACGTAGCTGTGGCCGCGGTGGGCGTGGACGTTGCTTACCTCGAGCACCTACTCGCCGCCTCCCTGCGAGCCCAGGTAGATCTCGCGCACGCGCTCGTTGGCCTGGACCTCGGCCGTCGTCCCCCCGGCCACCACCCGCCCGAAGTGGAGAACCGTGATGCGGTCGACCACCTCCCGGACCAGCTCCATGTCGTGCTCGATCATGACCAGCGTGAGGTCGGCGGGAAGCCGCTTCAGCAGGTCGCGCATCATCGCCCGCTCCCGAGGAGAGAGTCCCGCGCCGGGCTCGTCGAGGAGGAGCAGGCGCGGCTTCAGCGCCAGGGCCAGGGCGACCTCGAGCTGCCGCAGCTCCCCGTGAGAGAGGTCGGCGGCCTGGCTCTCCAGGCGGTGCGTCAGCTCGAACTGCTCGGCCAGCTCGTCGACCGCCGCCGACTGCTCGCGATAGCGACCCCAGGGCCGGAGCATCGAGAACTTCGAGCTGCGGAGCCCGTGCACGGCCAGCGTCAGGTTCTCGCGCACCGTCAGCGTGGCGAAGGTGCGGGTGATCTGGTAGGTGCGGCCCAGGCCGAGCCCGACGCGGCGGGCCGGCGACATCTTCGTGATGTCCTGGCCGAAGAGGTGGATGCGGCCGGCGGTCGCCGGCAGCTCGCCGCTGATCACGGTGAAGAGCGTCGTCTTCCCGGCGCCGTTGGGTCCGATGATGCCGTGCCGTGCCCCGGG
>CAYLIP010000014.1:0-12456 GCA_964383855.1 uncultured Actinomycetes bacterium
CGGATGAGCAAGACGGATGAGCAAGACGGATGAGTACGTGCGGCTGCTGCGCGACTGGCACGGGCTGGTCGGCCGGGGCGAGGATGCGCGGGCGCTGGTCGAGGACTCGCTCGCGCTGCTCCCCTTCCTGGGCGGCGCCCGCACGCTGATCGACGTCGGCAGCGGCGGCGGCATGCCGGGCATCCCGCTCAAGCTGGCAGCGCCCGCGCTCCAGGTCACGCTGCTGGAGGCCGACCGCCGGAAGACCGCCTTCCTGGCCCACGCCGCGGCCCGGCTCGGGATCGAGATCGAGATCGCCGGCGAGCGCGCCGAGCTGGCCGGCCGCGGCAGCCTTCGCGAGCACTTCGACGTCGCCACCTGCCGGGCGCTGGCCCCGCTGGCGGTGTCGGCCGAGCTCTGCCTCCCTCTGGTCCGCCCCGGCGGCCGGCTGCTGGCCATGACCACCGAATCCGACGCCGCCGGCGCCGGCGCCACCGGAGCGCTGCGCGTCCTGGGCGGCGGCGAGCCGGCGGTCCATGCGGCGCCGTCCGGCCTGCGCCGGCGCGGAGCCGTGGTCGTCGTCGAGAAGATCGGCCCCACGCCCGATGGTTATCCCCGGCGGCCGGGCGTTCCTGCCCGGCGCCCGCTGGGTATATAAACCGAGTCGTGCAGGTCCTGACCGAGCCGGACACCCTCGTCGTCGCCGGGATCGAGCTCCGCTCGCGCCTCTTCACCGGCACCGGCAAGCACCGCAGCGAGGAGGAGCTGATCGCCTCGCTCGAAGCCTCCGGCTGCGAGGTGGTCACGGTGGCGCTCCGGCGGCTCGACCTCGACGATCCCGGCAAGCGGACGCTGCTCGATGCCATCGACTGGCAGCGCTACCGGATCCTGCCCAACACCGCCGGCTGCGCGACCGCCGAGGAGGCGATCCGGATCGCGCGTCTGGCCCGCTCGATGGGCCTCTCCGACTGGGTGAAGCTGGAGGTGATCCCCGATCCACGGCACCTGCTGCCCGATCCGGTGGAGACCCTGAAGGCGGCCGAGATCCTGGTCAGGGAGGGATTCAAGGTCCTGCCCTACATAAATGCCGACCCGGTGCTGGCGCGGCGGCTGGAGGAGGCCGGATGCGTGACCGTCATGCCGCTCGGCTCGCCGATCGGCTCCGGCAGCGGGCTGGTGACGATCGAGCAGATCCGGCTGATCATCGAGAACGCCAGGGTGCCGGTGGTCGTCGATGCCGGCATCGGCGGCGCCGCCGACGCGGCCCTGGCGATGGAGATCGGAGCCGATGCGGTGCTCGTCAACACGGCGATCGCCCGGGCCGGCAACCCGCGCCTGATGGCCGAGGCCATCCGCCTCGGCGTCGAGGCCGGGCGCAAGACCTTCCTGGCCGGGCGCATACCGCGCGGCGCGGCGAGCCCTTCCTCGCCGGTCGAGGGCGTCTCGCCGCGGAGCTGAAGCTGCCGGCCGCGATGGCCATCGTGGCCGCCGCAACCGAGGGCGGCACGGCGCTGACGCGCGGCGCGACCATCATCCAGCTCCGGATACCCGGGGCGCCGGCGCGGCGGCTGGAAAAGGAGGCCCGCGCGCTGATCGCCACCTCGCACGTGCCCGTCCTGGTCGGCTCTCGAGTCGACGTGGCGCTCGCCGTGGGCGCGATCGGCGTCCATCTGCCGGAGGCCGACCTCGCGGTCGGCGACGCCTGCCGGCTGCTGGGCCCCGACCGCCTGGTCGGCCGCTCGGTGCACTCGGTGGCGGCGGCGGTGGAGGCTGCCGCCCAGGGCGCCGACTACGTGCTCTTCGGGCCGGTCTTCGACACCGCCTCCCACCCCGGCCGGGCACCGGCCGGCCTCGACGCGCTGCGCGAGGTCTGCTCCGCGGTCGGCATTCCGGTCCTCGCCGTGGGCGGCGTCGACGGCCGCCGCGGCGACGAGGTGCGGGCGGCCGGCGCCGCCGGGTACGCGGGCATCGGGGCCTTCACCAGGTGATCGCCCTGACCATCAACGGGCGGCCGGTCACGCTCGAGGCGCCCACGCCGCTCCTCGGCTACCTGGCCGGCATCGGCGTCGACGCCCGCGCGGTCGCCGTCGAGCTCAACGAGCGGATCCTCGACCGGGATGACTTTGCCTCCGCGGTCCTCGGCGAGGGCGACCGGGTCGAGATCGTCAGGATGGTGGGCGGCGGGAGCTGACCTCCCGGATCGCCGCCTCGGCCTCGGCCCGCTCGTCCCAGGGCTCCTTGCCGGCCGCGGTCAGCATCGTCCGCTCGTGGCCCTTCCCGGCCAGCAGCACGATGTCGCCGGGGGCCGCCACCTCGACGGCGCGCCGGATCGCCCGCCGCCGGTCGAGCACGATCTCGTACTCCCTTCCCGGCTGGCGACCGGTCACGCCGGACTGGACGTCCCGCGCGATCTCGGCCGGGTCCATGTTGAGCGGATCGTCGGTGGTGATCACGAAGAAGTCGGCGCCCTCGGCGGCGGCCCGGCCCATGCCCGGCCGATCGTGGTCTGAGCGCGCGGTGCTGCCGAAGACCAGGATCAGGCGCCCGTCGGTGAGCGGCCGCAGCTCGGCCAGCGCGGCGCGAAGCGCGCCCGCCGAGTGCGCGAAGTCGATGTAGACCCGGAACTCCTGCCCGAGATCGACCTGCTCGAGCCGGCCGCGAACGCCGCGGAAGGTGCTCAGGCCCTCGGCCACGCGCTCCAGCGGAACGCCCAGGGCGAGCGCCACCCCGGCCGCGCAGAGCGCGTTGTAGACGTTGAAACGAGCGGGCAGCCGGAGCTCGACCGGCGCCTCGCCCAGGGGGGTGACCAGCCGGAAGCGTGACCCGTTGGCATCGCCCCAGATGTCCACGGCCCGGATGTCGGCCGCCTCTTCGAGCGAGTAGCTCCAGCGGCGCTCGATCGGCCGCCGGCTCAGCCGCTCCCAGCTGATGTCGTCGCGGTTGAGGACGGCGGTCTTCGGAATGCCCTTGGATTGGCCGGCCGCGCAGAGGTCGATCAGCCGGCCCTTGGCCTCCAGGTAGTCGTCCCACGTGGGGTGAAAGTCGAGATGGTCGAAGCCGACGTTGGTGATGGCGGCGACGTCGAAGTCGCAGGCTCCGACCCGGCCCTGGACCAGTCCGTGCGAGGTCGCCTCGACAACCGCGCACCGGGCGCCCTCGGCCGCCATGCGGCCCAGCCATTCCTGGAGCACCGACGCCTCCACGGTGCTCTGCCCGCTCTCGTTGGAGTAGTCCTGGCCGCCGATGGCCATGCCCGCCGTGCTCGTGAGCCCGGTCAGCAGGCCGGACTGGTCGAGGACGTGGGCGGCCATGTAGGTGGTGGTCGTCTTGCCGTCGGTGCCGGTCACCCCCGCCATCAGCAGGCTGCGCGCCGGCCGCCCGTTGAGCTCGGCCGCCAGCTCGGAGAGGCCCGCCCGGGTGTCGGGCAGGCGGAGGACGGGCGTCCCGGGCGGCAGTTCGACCGCTCGCTCGATCGCCACCGCGGCCCCTGCTGCGGCGGCTGCGGGGGCGTGGTCGTGGCCGTCCACCGTATAGCCGCGAATGGCCACGAAAAGGGTGCCCGGCCCGGCCTGGCGGGAGTCGTAGACGACGCGCGTTATGTCGCTGTCGCCCCCGGCCATGACCTCGGCGCCAGGGGCGCCGGCGGCGAGGGCGGCCAGGCGCATCACCCGCAGGATAATCGGGCCGTGGAGGCACCCTTCGCGCCGGGCGGACGGGTGCGCGTGATGGGCATCGTCAACGTGACCCCGGATTCCTTCAGCGGCGACGGCATTCCGGGGGACCCGGAGGCGGCCGTCCGGCGCGGGCTTCAGATGGTGGCCGAGGGAGCCGACATGATCGACGTCGGCGGCGAGTCGACGCGCCCCGGACACCAGCCCGTGAGCGCTGCCGAGGAGCTCGATCGGGTGCTGCCGGTCGTCCGTCGGCTGGCCACGGAGGCCGGCGTACCGGTCTCGATCGACACCTGGAAGCTCGAGGTGGCGGAGGCCGCGGTCGAGGCGGGCGCCACCATCGTCAACGACGTGTGGGGTCTCCGGCGCTCACCGGGCATAGCCGGGCTGGCGGCGCGAACCGGCGCCGGCCTGGTCCTGATGCACAACCAGGAGGGCCACCGGTACGGCGACCTGCTCGGCGAGATCGAGGCGGGGCTGCAGCGCTCCCTGCAGGTCGCTCGCGACGCAGGGGTGCCGCGCGAGTGGATCGCGCTCGACCCCGGCATCGGCTTCGGCAAGACGGCCGAGATGAACCTGGTCGTGCTCCGGCATCTCGACCGACTGGCCGGACTCGGGCAGGCGCTGCTGGTCGGCACCTCCCGCAAGTCGCACCTGGGCCGGCTGTTCGGGCAGGAGGGCGACGAGCGGGTCTGGGGGACGGCGGCCACGGTGACCGCCTCCGTGCTGCGCGGGGCCGACGTGGTGCGAGTGCACGACGTCGCCGCGATGGTGCGGGTGGTGCGGGTCGCCGAGGCGCTGAGATGAGCGCGGGCGGCCGGATCGGCTACCTGGCGCTGGGCTCCAACCTGGGCGACCGCGACCGCCGGCTGGCGGCGGCGCGCGCGGCGCTCGAGCGCCGGGGCGTGCATCTCCTTCGCGCCTCGGCGGTGACCGAGACCGAGCCCTTTGGCGTCACCGACCAGCCGCACTTTCTGAACCAGGTCCTCGAGGTGGGCTGGAACGGCTCCGCCCGCCAGCTGCTGGAGGTCGTCAAGGCGGTCGAGCAGGAGGTCGGACGCACGCCCTCCTACCGCTGGGGCCCGCGCGAGATCGACGTGGACATCCTGCTGCTGGGCGGCGAGGTGGTGGACGAGCCCGACCTCCAGATCCCCCATCCCGGGCTGGCCGGCCGCGATTTCCTCCGCCGGCTGCTGAGAGAGGTGCGGCCCGACATACTGGACTCAGGTGTGATTTGAGCGCTGACACCCCGCTCCGCATCGCCTGGCTGGGCCATCGTTCGTCGCAGCTCGGCGGTGGGATGGCGACCTACTCGCACGAGATCGTGGCCCGGCTCCGCGCGCGGGGTGCCCGGGTGACCTTTTTCACCCACGGCATCAAGGACGAACAGGAGCCGACACCGGCGGATATGGTCACGCTGGAGTCGCGCCCGCTGGTCAGGCCCCTGGTCTATTCCGGCCGCCGGGCGCGGCGCGAGCTGATCGACCGGCTCCAGCACCGCGACTTCGACCTCCTCCATGCCAACTTCTGGTTCTCCAGCCTCGACTTCGACCTCGCCCGGACCTGCCGCCAGCTCGGGGTCCCGGTCGTCGCCACCTTCCACGTCGCCTTCGACCAGCGCTTCACGGTCTGGGGCGGCATCACCAACGCGACCTATCGGCTCTACGCCCCGACCCTGTCGCAGTGCGACCGCGTGATCGTCTTCGGCGAGGCCCAGCGGGCGCTGCTCGAGGAGCTCGGGGTGCCGGCTGACCGCCTCCGGATCCTCCCCAACGGCGTCGACGTGGAGCGGTGGTCGCCCGGGCGGTCGGACTGGAAGGAGCGGCTGAGCGCCTCGCAGCTCTTCGTCTTCCTGGGCCGCGTGGACGCGGAAAAGAACGTCGACATCCTGGTCCGGTCCTTCCTCGATGTCGATCCGCCCGCCGGCACCCGGCTGGCGATCGTCGGGAACGGCACCGAGCGGCGGCGCCTGCAGCGCCATCACAAGGATCCCCGGGTCCTCTTCGTCGGCCACATCGCCAGCGCCGAAGACCGGGTCGGCATCCTGCGCGCCGCCGACGCCTTCTTCCTGCCCTCGCAGGTGGAGGGCCTGTCGCTGTCGATGCTGGAGGCCATGTCATGTGGAGCCGCCACGGTGGCGACCGACGTGGGCGGCGACGGCGACGCCCTCCGCGGCGCCGGCATCCTGCTCGACCCGCGAGAGCTGGACGAGCAGCTGCACCTGGCCCTGCGGACTCTGATCGAGATGCCCGGCCTGGCCGATCCGCTGGGCCGGCTGGCGCGCGAGCGGGTCCTCGAACGCTATTCCCTGGAGAACAACGTGGACCGCTTGCTGCGCCTCTACAGGGAGCTGGTGCCGGCCCGGGAGGCGACCGCTTGACCCTGCGCATCGCCTGGCTCGGCCACCGCTCCCTGAAGGGCGCCGACGGCATCATCACCTACTCGCGGGAGATCACCAACGGCCTCCGCCGGCGCGGGGTCGAGGTCGTGTTCTTCCACCACGAGGCCAGCATGGCCGACGACGACTCGGTCGTCCTGGATGCGCTCGCCCTATCGCACCGGCTGGTCATCTCGCGGCCCGGTACGAGGCGCAAGCTGGTCGACCTGCTCCGCCGGCACGAAGTCGACGTGGTGCACGTCTCCTTCTCCTTTTCGAGCCTCGACTTCAACCTGCCCCGCCTCTGCCACGAGCTTGGAATCCCGGTGGTCGGCACCTTCCACGTGCCCTTCGACCAGCGCGTATCGGTGTGGAGCACGGTCTCCAGCGCGGTCTACCGGGTGTATGCGCAGGCGCTCGCCGGCTGCGACGCGGTGATCATCTTCGGGGAGGCGCAGCGCGCCATGCTCGCCCGTCTGGGCGTCCCCGACAGGGTGATCAAGGTCCTGCCCAACGGCGTCGACGTCGACAAGTACCGCCCCGGTCCCTCCGGCAAGCTCGAGGAGTACGGCGCCCGCCGGCTCTTCGCCTACATCGGCCGGCTCGACCCGGAGAAGAACGTGGAGCAGCTGGTCGCCGCCTTCCTGGCCGCCCATCCGCCGCCCGACCTGAAGCTGGTCGTGGTCGGCGGCGGCACCGAGCGAAGGCGGCTCGAGCGCCGCTTCCGCGGCCAGCAGGTGATCTTCACGGGGCCGATCACCGAGGAGGAGGAGCGCATTGCGATCCTGCGGGCCACCGACGCCTTCTTCCTGCCCAGCGACGTCGAGGGCCTGTCGCTGGCGATGCTGGAGGCGATGGCCTGCGGCGTGGCCACGGTCGCCACCGATGTGGGATCGGACGGGGAGGCACTGCGCGGCGCGGGCATGGTGATCGACGCGGCCAACCTGGGCGACGAGCTTCGGGCGGCGATCCGCCTCCTGGTCGAGGTGCCCGAGGTCTGCGCCACCCTGGGACCGCTGGCGCGCGCCCGCGTGCTGGAGCGGTACTCGCTGGAGAAGAACATCGACGCGCTGGTCGCCATCTACGGCGGCCTCCAGCCGCGCCACGCGGCGCCGCACGCCTAGCTCATAGGTCACGCCCCGGCCCCGCTCGGCGGAGCGCCCGGGCCGGGTCAGCGGCGGATGTAGGGCCCGGGATCGACCGGCTGGCCGTTCCGGCGCAGCTCGAAGTGCAGGTGCGCCCCGGTCGAATTCCCGGTCGAGCCCTCGGTACCGATCGGCTGGCCACCCTGCAGGACCTGGCCCGTCCGGACCAGGACCGAGTCCAGGTGGCCGTAGAGCGTGTCGAAGCCGCCGGCATGGGCCAGCACCACGAAGTTCCCGTAGCCGCCGGCGTTGAATCCGGCGAGGACGACCGTGCCCGATGCCGCGGCAAGAACCGGCGTGCCCTCGGCGGTCGAGACGTCGAGACCGGTGTGGAAGTGCGCGAACCCGGCGAAGGGCGGCTCGAAGACGAGGCCGGTCGGTCCGAAGACCTGCGTCACGACGGCCCCCGGGAGCGGGTCGGCGAACTGCGGCGAGCCGCCCTCGGGCGCCTTGCCGCCGAGCAGCACGACCTGTTCCCAGACCGACTGGCTGGCCGCCGACGACGCCTCCGCCTGCTGGGCGGCGAGCGCCGCCGCGATGTAGGCGGCGGTGGCCGCGCTCTGCAGGCTGACCGAGGCGAGCTCGGCCCGGCTGGCGTCCAGCCTGGCCTGCAAGGCCTGGAGCGCCGCGGCTTGCTGGTCGTTGAGCTGGCGCAGGCGATCGGTCTTGGCCTGGAGTCCGTCCCGCGCCGACGCCTCCTGGGCCCGGCCCTCGGCCTCGCGCTTCTGGTCGGCGGCGACCTGCGCCTCATCTCGCGCCAGCTGCTGCTGCACCCCGCGCGCACGCCGGGCCGCCGACTCAAGGCCGCCCAGCTGAGACATCAGGTCCTGGAGGCTGCCCGACTGGGCCAGCTCCATGACCAGCGAGTCGGGCTCCACGTAGAGGGCGCGGGCCAGCCGGTCCAGCTCCCGTTTCTCGGCCGCGATCTGGCGCTCCAGCGCAGCCCTGCGCTCGGCGATCGCCGCCAGCTCGGCGTCCAGAGCGGCAACCCGGGCGTTGGCCTGGGCGAGCTGGGCGGTCAGCGCGTCCGCCTGCCGCCGGTTCTCGGCCAGCGCGTCGCTCAGCTGCTGCTGGGCCGAGAGGTTGGCGGCGATGGTGTCGCCAAGCTGCGCGCGCACGGCGGACAGCTGGGCCTGCCGCGCCCTTGCGGCGCTCAGGTCGGAGGAGGGGGCGGCCGCCACGGGCTGAATGGAGACGAGAAGAAGCCCAGCCAGGACGAGAAGTGGGGCGAGGCGGCGCACTGGCAACGAAGCTAGGTTCGGTGCCAGCGATACCTAGACCTTTGTGGTCAACGTCTGTTCAGGTTCGGCGGCGATTCAATGCCCGCCGCCGCGTTCAGCTGCCGGGGCGCGCGTTGGTGAAGCGGTAGCCGATTCCGGGCACGGCCAGGATGTAGAACGGACGCGCCGGCTGGGGCTCGATCTTGCGCCGCAGGTTGCGGATGTGGACGTCGATCACCCGCGTCTCGATCGGGTACTCGTAGCCCCAGATGGTGTTCAGGATCTTCTCCCGGCTCAGGACCTTGCCCGCGTTCTGAGCGAGGTGGGCCAGAAGGTCGAACTCGGTGTGGGTGAGGTCGATCTCGTCTCCGGACCGCATCACCCGCCGCTCGTTGACGTCGATCACCAGGTCCTTGAACTCCATGCGGCCGCGGTTGTAGTCGAAGGACTCGATCCGCGCCTTGCGGAGATGGGCGGCCACCCGGGCCAGCAATTCCCGCAGCCGCAGCGGCTTGACGACGTAGTCGTCGGCGCCGATCTCGAGGCCGACCACCACGTCGATCTCGTCGGACCGCGAGCTGACCATGATGATCGGCGTCGAGCCGTCCAGCTTGCGCAGTTCCCGACACACGTCGAAGCCGGACTGGTCGGGCAGCGCGACCTCGAGCAGAACCGCGCTCGGGCGTTGCTCCTCGAACTCGCGGATGGCGTCGGCGCCGGTCTCCGCTTCGATGACGTCGAAGCCGTCCTGCTCGCAGGCGAGCCGCACGTCGCGCCGCACCGTCGCCTCCGGATCCACGATCAGCACCTTTCGGGGCGGCGCGTCCGGGCTCTCGGTCTGGCTCATTCCCAATTAAGAGACATGGAAGATTTGTTAGCGGATGTTACGCAACTTACCCAGTCTGCGCATCCCCTTTCGAAGCAGGCCTTGTCGAAGCAGGCTCCTTCGAAAAAGGTCGGCGAGGTCGATCAGGGCCGCGCCCGCCGGCCTGAGCGCCAGGTCCCAGGCGCCGCAGTAGGCCACGAGGTCGCCGCCGAAACCGGTCTTGAACTGCCAGAGCCCGTGCCAGGGATGGTTCGGGTCGTCATCCGGCGGAACCCCCCAGAGGTCGTAGTCGGCACAGCCCGCGGCGCGGGCGTCGCGCATGGCCGCCCACTGGACGGCGTAGGTCGGCATCAGCTCCCGGCGCTCGCCGCTGGAGCCGCCGAAGAGGTACGTGGCACGCCCGGCGAACCGGGCCACCATGATCGCCGCCAGGGCCGCGCCCTCGTGCCGGGCGACGTAGACATGGCAGTCGGGCAGCCGGCTCAGCCTCCGCTCGTAGGCCTCGAGCGCGGCGGCCGAGATGCCCTGGCGGAGGGCGGTCTGGGCGTGCTGCCGGTCGAGCTCACGCGGATCGTCTTCAATCCGCACCTCGACCCCGCGCTTGAGCGCGAGCCTGATGTTGTACCGGTGCTTGGACTTGAAGCCGGCCAGCAGTTCCTCGTCGCCGGCCAGGCGCACGACGCGCGTCTGCGGGGGCTGCAGCGTGGGTGCGGGATGAAAGCCGCGCGATCGCAGCTCTTCGGCAAACTCGGGCGGCGCCTCGGGCTCGACCCGGAGCCGCGCCAGTCCGCTCGCCCGAGCCCAGGCCACCAGCGCATCGAGGGCGGCCGGCGATGCGGGCACCGGTCCCCGCGGAACGTAGGCCCAGCGGCCGGGCCCGCGCCCGGCCACCAGCACGGTGGCCGCCGCCGGTCCGAGGTCTAGCCTCTGGGCGGCCCAGCCCTCCGCATCCTGCACCTCGCCGTAGCCCCAGCTCTGGAGCAGCGGCGCGGGGCCGCCGGCCTCGAGCGCAAGCTCGCGGAGCCGGGCGTCCCACAATTCTGGCCGGGCGCTCAGTAGCTGCCTCCCAGCCCGCCGCTGCGCTCGCGCCGAGAGGTGTAGGCGTGCTCGCCGGCGACCAGGTGGCAGGTGTCGTTGACCCCCGCGATGGCCGACCGGTTGGGTCCCTTGAACAGGGTCGAGATCGAGCAGTTGTCGATCACGAAGGGGAAGAGTCCGTCACTGCCGCTCCTGAAGAGCCGGCCGAGCGAGACCTGGATCACGCCGCCGTGGGTCACGACCAGGCTTTCCCCGTCGGGATGGCGCTCGGCGATGGCGTCGACCGCCGCGTTGACGCGGGCCTCGAACGGACGCGCGCCCTCGGCGCCGGGCGGGATGTCCCAGGAAGGCAGCTCGCGCCAGCGGGCCCACTCCTGCGGATATCGCTCGACTATCTCCTCGGTCCGCAGCCCCTCCCACTCTCCGAGCGCCACCTCCCTCAACTCCGGCATCAGGACCGGCGGCCGTCCGATCACCTCGGCGATCGCCTCCGCGGTCGCGCGCGCCCGGTCGAGGTCGCTGCAGTAGAAGCCCTCGATCTGCCTGCCCGCCAGCCTGGCCGCCAGCCTCCGCGCCTGCTCCCGGCCGAGACTGGACAGCGGCGGATCGAGCTGTCCCTGGATCCTCCGCTCGTCATTCCACGTCGATTGGCCATGGCGGATGAGCAGGAGGCGGGCCGGATTGGGAGGGCGGGTGCCGGGCGGGTCGGGCGGCGTGGCCCGGCTGCCCGGAATCGACATCTTCCGCTTTCTATACTAGCCTTAACCGCGTTCGCCCAAGGTCGGGTGCGTAGTCGCACGCCAAAACTAATACGCGAGGACTTTCAAACACCACTTTGCAGTCAACCGGCTCGCTCAACGACACCAATCTGAGGACGCTCCTGGAGACCGCGCAATCGGAGCGCGCGACGGGAACGCTCAACGTTCGCAACGGCGGCGGTGGCAGCTGCACGCTCTATTTCCTGTTTGGCCACCTGTTTCACGCCGTCGGCGAGGGCACGCTGGGCGACGACGCGGTGGTCAAGGCTCTCGGCTGGTCGGTCGGCGAGTTCGATTACGACCCCAAGGCCAAGCTCCCGGCCGACGAGACGGTGCGCGGGTCTATCTCCGAGCTGGTCGCCCAGGCGGAGACGAACCCGCAGCCCGCGCACGAGCCGGAGCCGGAGCCGGAGCCGGTTTCCGAGCCGGTGGCGGAGGAGAAGCATGAGGAACCAGCGCCTGAGCCTGAGCCGGAACCCGAACCGGAGCCTGAGCCCCAGCCCATCGTCGAGGTGCCCCCGGCCCCGGAACCCGTTCATGAGGAGCCGCCAGCCGAGGCTCCGGCCGCGGAGAGCCGGGCGCCCGAGGTGCATCGGGGCGTGAAGCACAGGCCTTCGCCGAAGCACGGTCGGGAGCCGATCCCGGTCCCCGCGGGCCAGGTCATCTACGACTCCCTCAAGACCTCCTTCGTCGACTTCCCGCGCCTGGTCACGACCCTCGAGCGCGAGGGCTACACCGGGTACGTCCGCCTGCTCACGGAAGAGGCGGCGGGCCTGATCCTGTTCAAGGACGGCGCCGCCCTCGAATGCGCGTACGACGCCGGTCCGGATCCGGGCCTGACGCTGGGGACCGAGGCGCTGATCCAGTTCAACGACGCGGTCACCAATGGCGAGGGCATCCTCGACGTCGTCTCCCTGAGCGGCGAGCTGGTCAACGGCCTCTACGAGCTGACCGTGGCCAAGCCCATGTACTCGGACCTCTACGCCTCCTGGGTCGACCCCGACGCCCTGCTCAAGTTCCTCGAGAAGCGCAAGCTGAGCGGCAGCGTGATGGTGCGCGCGGGCGGCAACACCGGCGTCATCATCCTCACCGACGGCGTCCTCACCGGCGCCTACACGAGCGACTCGCGCGACATCTCGGACAACGCCCAGGGCGTGCTCAAGATCTGCGACGACCGCGACGCCGTGATCGAGGTGAAGGCGGCCAAGGACAGCGAGCACCGCCCGCTCGACGTGGACGCCATCGTCGGCAGCCGCAAGATCCCGACCGGTACCACGCAGGTTGCGATGCCCGTCTACCGGCCGGAGCCGGAGGTGGCACCGGCCCCGGCGCCGCCACCTGAGCCCGCGGTCAGCACCCAGCCCAACATTCCGGCCTTCACCGCGCCCGCTCCATCGCCGCCGGCCTGGCAGCCGGAGGTGCCGGCGCCGGTGCCGGCCGAG
>CAYLIP010000014.1:12556-18090 GCA_964383855.1 uncultured Actinomycetes bacterium
GCCGGCCGAGATGCCCGCCGCCCCCGCGCCGGGAGGCACCGACTGGGAGACCGTCATCGCCGACCTTCAGGCCATCACCGACGAGGACCTCGGCAACCGCTCGCGCAAGGTCAAGGACCTGCTCGGGGCCTCCGACCGATCCGCTGCTGGGCTCGAGTCCACCATTGAGCAGATCCCCAGCATCTCCATCCTGTTCGTCGACTCGTCGCGTTTGGAGCTGCTGGCCCAGAAGCTGAGAGCGAGACTGCACGAGTACCTGGGCTAGCCGAATCGCCCTGGCCGCGATTGCGGCGTCCGCGCTCCTGACCGGCTGCGACACTCCGCCCCAGATCGTCGAGATCTCCCCGGACCGCAACGCCACCCAGGTCGCCAGCAACGCGCCTGTCCGGATCGGATTCGACCGGGCCGTCGACCGGGATTCGGTGGCCGCGCATTTTTCGGTGCGGCCGGCGGTGGCGGGCACGGTCTCCTGGGAGCGCAATCAGCTGGTGTTCACGCACGCTCCCTTTCGCGCCTCGACCGCGTACACGGTGCGCCTGGGGGCCGGCTATCGCGACCTTCGCGGCCATCCCAACCAGCTCAGCCACAGCTGGAGGTTTCTGACCGAGGCGCCACCCTCGGTCACGGGCTCCACGCCCTCCGCTCGGGAGCGGAACGTCGACCCGGCCGGCTACATAAGCCTTCAGTTCACGCGGGAGATGGACATCGGGTCGCTGCAGTCGGCGGTCAGCATCTCGCCCTTGGTCCCCATCACCGTGCGCCGCGACCCGAGCGACGCCAGGCGCGCGATCGTCGCCCCCATCTCGCTTCTCGACCCCGGGTCCGCCTATGCGGTGACGGTGACCCGCGACGCCCGGGACGTGGACGGCAATCCGCTGGCGGCCGGCGTTTCCGTCGATTTCAACACCGGCCCCCAGCGTCCCCTTCGGCACTGGATCACCTTCCTCGCCCAGGGGTCGGACGCCGCCGCCGGCATCTGGCTCGTCGACGAAGCCAGGATTCCGCGGCAGGTCGCCGGGCTGGCCGCCGACGGCTTCGCCTGGTCGCAGGACGACACCCGGCTGCTGGCCCGCTCGACCGGCGGTGTCTGGTCGGACAAGGAGATCGGCGGCGCCTCCAGGACGCTCCCCTTCCGCGCCGAATGGGCCGCCTACCTGGGTCCCGGCCTCGGGTACGCGTACCTTGACCGGGGCCGGTTGAGCGTCGCCTCGCCGAACGGCTCGGTCACCGCCGTCGACCACGACGTGAGCAGCGTGGCGGTCTCGCCGGAGGGCGGGCGGCTCGCGTACGTGACCGCGGCCGGGGGGACGCCCGGAAAGCCGGGCAGCCAGGTCTTTGGGTACACGGTCGAGCTCCGGTCCCGCTACAGGCTCGCCTCGGAAACCGAGCCGGTCGACTCGGTGGCGTGGGCCCCGGACGCCTCCCGGCTCGCCTACCGGTTGCTCGCTCCCAACCCCTTGCAGTCCTCGATCCGGGTCAAGAACCTGACCGGCCAGGGCGCCACGACCACCGTCGCCATCGGCGAGGTCGACGCCCCGCGCTGGCAGGCCGACTCACGCCATCTGATCCTGTCGGCCACCGTGTCCGATGCCGGATCGCCGCATTCACGCCCCTTCCGGGTGTCCGCCACCGAAGCGGCGGCCCGGGCCCTGGCCGCCGACCAGGCGATTCCCATCCCGGCCGGCGCCGAGGTGCGCGACCCGCTGCCCTCGCCGGACGGCCACCAGCTGGCCTTCCTCCAGCCCACCCCGGGTGGCGACCAGGTCTGGATCATGAACCTGGACGGCAGCGGCTTCGGGCCGCTGACCGCCTACGAACCGGTCTCCTTCCCCTACTCCTGCCGCGCCCCGGCCTGGACGCAGGCCTGATCGCTCGCGTCGAAGCCCAGCGGTTCCTCGAGTAGGTCAGCGTAGAGAGCGGCCAGGCGGTGTCCGGTCCGCCCCCAGCTGAAGCGCTGAGCCAGGAGCCGGGCCCGGCGGCCCATCTGCTCCGACAGCTCGGGGCTGTCAAGGAGAGCCCGCAGGCGGCTGGCCCAGGCCTCGGGCGCGTGCGAGGGCACCAGGTGACCGGTGACCTCGTCGCGCACCACCGAGGCCAGGCCGGCCACGTCGGCGGCGATCACCGGGCAGCCGCAGGCCTGCGCCTCCAGCCCCACCAGCCCGAACGACTCGCTGTAGGAGGGCATGAGCAGGACCTCGGCCGCCGAGTAGTACAGGCAGAGCTCCTCCTGGTCGACCGAGCCCCTGAAGCTGACCCGGCCGGCGATGCCGAGCTCTCGCGCGATGGCCTGCAGGCGGGCCTGCTCGCTCTCGCCACCATTGGTGCGGCTGTCGTCGCCGAGCACGACCAGGACCGCGTCGGGGTGCTCCGCCGAGACGAGCGCAAAGGCCCGGATCGCGACCTCGGCACCCTTCAGCCGTTCCAGCCGGCCGGCGAAGAGAACCGGCCGCCGGCCCTCGAGACCGATCTCGCGACGCGCCGTAAAACGTGGAACAGGCTGGAAGGCATCGAGGTCGACGCCGGGCGCCACCACCGCGATCCGGTCGGGACCGACGCCGTAGGCCTGCCGGAGATCGTCGCCCTCTGACACCGTGCTCACCACGAGCAGGTCTGCGCTGCGAGCCAGCTCGGCCTCGACCAGCTCCCGGACGCCGGGCTCCGGCTGGTCCCCCGGCGCCAGGCTTCGGTTCTTGACCAGGGCCAGGGTGTGAGCTGTGTGCGCCCAGGGCGCGCGCCACAGGGGCCTCAGCCGGGAGGCGGCGGCACCCGACAGCCAGTAGTGAGAGTGGATGACGTCGTAGCTGACGCCATCGGCGGCGGCGAAGGTTGCGATGCCCTCGGCGAAGTTCTCGACCTGGCTCACCAGGTCGTATTTGTCGAGGCCGGGGGCGCCGGCGGGAACGCTGACGATTCGGACCGCGGGACCAAGGTTTTCGACGGTGACGGGCCCCCCCTCGGGGACCCGGGTGAAGACGTCGCTGGCGATGCCCTGCGCGGCAAAGGCGGCGCAGCACTCGCGCACGTAGACGTTGAGGCCACCGTTGGCGCCCCGCCCGAGAGCACCGGTTGGAGAGGTGTGCATTGAGAGCACGGCCACGCGCAGGGCGCGCGGCAGCAACGTTGCGCTGGGGGCGAGATCAGCCACGGTACGCCGGTCTCCCATCGAGCCAGCGGCGTGACGAGCAAGTCAGCGGGGATGCGGAGACCGGCGACACACTGCTCATTCCGGTTTAAAAACCTACCCTCTGATCGCCTATTCCCGCTCGAACGGGTTCGGCCAGGGGCGTGGTCGAGCGGGCCGCGTCTATCATGTTCGAGTGCCGGTGACCCTCCTCCGGAAGCTGCTGCTCGGCCTGGGCGCGGCTTCCCTGGGCCTGCTCCTGCTCGCGGGAACCATGAGCGCGCTGGCCGCCTCGCCGGCGGCGAGCCCAACGCCGGTGCCCACCGGCGGCGCGGGTGCGGCCGGCGGCGAAGGCGGAGCGGCCGGGCTGCCGGGCGATCCCAACAAGGGCCAGCAGGCCTACAACCAGACTTGCACGGCCTGTCACGGCGCCAGCCTTGAGGGCGGTGTCGGGCCCAAGCTCAACCCGCTGGCCAAGATCCCCGGCGTGCCTGAGTACAGCAAGATCACCGATCCCCAGGTCGCTCAGTACCTGGTCGACACCATCAAGAACGGCAAGCAGGATGGCGGGCAGGTGATGCCGGCCAAGGGCGGCAACAACTCCCTCTCCGACCAGGACGTCAACGACATCGCCGCCTACATCATCCAGACCAACCAGTCGGGCAAGACGACGCTCAGCCCCACCGACCTCGCCCGCAGCAACGTGTTCTGGGTCACCGTCGGGATCGGCGCCATGGTGTTCTTCACCTACCTGCTGGCCCGCTACAACATGCGCTGGATCGCGCGCCGCGCCGCGGCGCGCAAGGAAGAGCTCTAGCAACGGCCTCGGAGCCGGCCCGCGCCGGCCCCACCGTTCTGATCCTCTTCTCCGACACCGGGGGCGGCCACCGCGCCGCCGCCCAGGCCCTGGCGCTCGCGATCGGGGATCTCGACCCCTCCGTCAAGGTGGTCACCGCCGACCCCCTGATCGGCGAGGGCCCACCCATGGTGCGCCGCCTGGCCTCGCTGTACTCGCCGCTGATCCAGCGCTCGCGTCCGGCGTGGGGGGCTGTCTACCACGGCGCCAACACGCGGGCTGGCTTCGCCGCCATCCGGGGGGTCTTCGGGAGGACCGTCCGCTCGACCCTGGTCGGCCTCCTGCGCGAGCACGATCCGGATGTGGTCCTCTCCGTCCACCCGCTCTTGAACCATGTCGCCTATCAGGCCATCGGCCGCGCCGGTCGCCGGCGCGCCCTGATGACCGTGATCACAGACCTCGTCGAGGCGCACCGCGGCTGGGCCTTCCCCAAGGCGGACCTGGTGGTGGTGCCGACCGAGAGCGTCCGCCAGTGGTGCCTCAAGTACCGCGTGCCGGCGGAGAGGATCCACCTGCTGGGCCTGCCCGTCGACCTCCGCTTCCGACCCCCCGCGGCCGGCGAGAAGCAGGCGCTGCGGCGGCGCTTCGGCCTCGACGAGTCGCGTTTCACGATCCTGGTCGCGGGCGGTGGCGAGGGTTCGGGAAACCTGCTCCGGCAGGTGCGCGCCCTCTCCTGGACGGCCCAGCCGTGGCAGGTGATCGCCATCTGCGGTCGCAACGAAAAGCTGCGCCGGCGGCTCTCCCGGGTCCGGTTCGGGACGCCGACGCGGGTGCTCGGTTTCGTCGACAACATGCCCGAGCTGATGCGGGCCAGCGACGTGGCGGTGACCAAGGCAGGCCCGGGCGCGATCGCCGAGGCGCTGGCCACCGGCATTCCACTCGTGCTCACCGGTTACCTGCCCGGGCAGGAGACGGAGAACGTGACCTTTGTGACGATCACCGGCATCGGCCTGTATGCGCCCAAGCCGGACGAGCTGCTGGAGGCGATCGACCGGCTGCTCACCGACGAGCGCAGGATCTGGCGCGAGATGTCGGAGCGGGCGCAGGCGCTCGCG
Organism: uncultured Actinomycetes bacterium; assembly: GCA_964383855.1. Classification (GTDB taxonomy): domain Bacteria; phylum Chloroflexota; class Dormibacteria; order Dormibacterales; family Dormibacteraceae; genus CAZHAC01. Next base: position 17,589 of record CAYLIP010000014.1, read on the forward strand.
CGGCCCTACGCCTCCCTCGACATCGGGCGTGAGTGCCTGGAGCTGGCCGCGCGCTACAGGGCGGCGGGGCAGGCCAGCCGGTAGGCGCACAGCGAGCAGCGCCTGCGCTCCGGGCGGGGCTGGAAGTTTTCGGAGCGGATCCCGGCCACCACCTCGCCGGCCACACGCCTCGCCTCGTCGAGCAGCTCGTCGGTGGCGCTGAGGGTCACCCGCCTGCCCGTCTTCAGGTAGACGATCTCGAGCTCGACCGGGTCCAGCCCGAGTTCCTGCCGAGCGCCCAGGGCGTAGAGCGCGAGCTGCAGGTCGCGCCGAAGCCGGCTCACGGGCAGTGGAGCGCCGGTCTTGTAGTCGATGATCCGCCAGGGCCTGTTTTCCCCCTCCACCCCGGCTTCCTGGCGGTCCCCCTCCACTCCGGCTTCCTTGCGATTCCCCTCCACCCCGGCTTCCTGGCGGTCCCCCTCCACTCCGGCTTCCTTGCGATTCCCCTCCACCCCGGCTTCCT
>CAYLIP010000014.1:18190-48884 GCA_964383855.1 uncultured Actinomycetes bacterium
TGGCGGTCCCCCTCCACTCCGGCTTCCTTGCGATTCCCCTCCACCCCGGCTTCCTTGCGATTCCCCTCCACCCCGGCTTCCTTGCGATTCCCCTCCACCCCACCCGTTTGGGTGGGGGGTGGGTCCTCCGGACCATCGATTCGGTCAATGATCCCCCGCAGCTCCCACCCGTCAACACTGGTTGTAAAGCTCTCCTCGAGGCGCGCGGGCGCGGTGGCGAAGCCGCCACCGCACACGAAGCGGCGGACCTGCTCGACCGAGAGCCGGCGCAGGGCCGGCAGGCGGCGCGGGTCGGCCGGCTGAATGCGCTCCCACTCCGCCCGGACCAGCCGCTCCGCCTCCTCGGCGCTCACGGTGCAGCCGTCGCGCCGCATCCGCCCCGCGCGCATAAGCGCGGCATGGACCACCGTCCCGTACTGGCCCTCAGCGGTCTCGCGGGCAGGCAGGCGGAGGCGGTAGCGGAACCGGTATTGAGCCGGGCACTCCCGGTACGTGGCCAGGGAGCTGAAGGAGAGCGGGGCATCGAGGGCTGCCGCCCCGTCGCCTCCGCCGGCCGGCGGGCTGGCCGCGGCCGGGCCGCCGGGCACGGTCAGGGCTTGGCTGCGACCACCCCCCGCCACCTCGTTCAAAAAGCGCGAAGGACGCCATGCCCGCGTGCCGTCGTAGCTGCCGGCATGCGACAGGACAGCGTGGCGGCGAGCCCTGGTCAGCGCGACATAGGCCAGGCGCCGCTCCTCCGCGACATGGTCCTCACGGCGCCGCACCGCCGGTTCGAGAATCGCAGCCGGCAGATCGAAGCCCGAGCGCCGGACCGGCTGCGGCAGCCGGCCCTCGACCATGGCGGGGATGAACACGGCGTCAAACTCGAGGCCCTTGGCCTGGTGAATGGTCATCACGCGGACGGCGTCGCCCGGGTCCTCGGTGGCACCCACGTCCTCGTCGTGGCCGGAGAGAAGCACTAGGTCCAGGCGCCGCATCCAGGCCGACAGCGACTGGTCGGGCGTCGTGGCGCAGAACTCATCGATCAGCTCGCCGAACCGGGCCACCGCCGCCAGCGTCCTGCCGTCGGCGGAGTGGGACTCCAGGAGCCGCGTCCGCGCCATCAGCTCGAAGAAGATTTCGCTGACCCCGGTCGTGGGCACCAGTCCCGCCAGCTCTACGAGCTGCGACAGGAGGGCCGCCGCGGGCGGCCATGACGCGAGGGTGGCCAGCCTTGACGCTGCGCCGCCCCGGTCGCGGAGGTACGCGAGAGCCGCATCAGGAGAGCTCGCCAGTGGGGGACGGGAGATCACGCGGACGAGCGCGATCTCGTCGTCAGGGTCGAGCAGGATCCTGAGCATCGCGATCACGTCGCGGACCTCGGGCACCTCGTAGAGACCGCCGGCGCCGAGCTGCACGTGCGGCACGCCGCTCGCGCCCAGCTCCTCCACCAGAGGGCGCGCCAGGGCATGGGTCCGGCAGAGCACTGCCATCTCGGACCACGCCACGCCGTTCTCGTGGAGCCGCCGCGCGCGCTCTGCGATGGCGGCCGCCTCCAGAGCGCCGTCGGGAGCGGACAGCTCGAGCACGGGCGGGCCCACCCGGCCGGACGCGGTCAGGTCCTTGTCGATGCGGCCGGTGTTGTGGGCGACCAGCGCGGCCGCCGAGGCCACGATCGAGCGCGTGCTTCGCCGGTTGCGGCCGAGCGCCAGCGTCCTCGCTGCCGGGAAGACCTTGAGGAACCGGTTCATGCTGGCGAGCGCGGCGCCGCGAAAGCGATAGATGCTCTGGTCGTCGTCGCCGACCACGAAGACGCTGCGCGCATCGCGACCCAGCAGCTCGACGAGGCGTTCCTGGGCCAGGTTGGTGTCCTGGTATTCGTCGACCATCAGGTGGCGGTAACGCGCCCGGTAGCGCGCCGCCGCCGCCGGATGCTGCTCGAACAGGCGCACCGACTCGACCAGGATGTCGTCGAAGTCGAGCAGCCCGGCCAGCCGCGCGCGGCGGTCGTGTTCCCGGACCAGGCGAGCGGTCGCAGCCAGCAGGGCCGACCGGTCGTCGTCAGGATTGGCCGCGCACCACTCCTCGAGTCGCCCGGCCGGCACCAGCTCCTGCTTCAGCCGCTCCAGCACCTTGAGCATGGGCGCGACCAGGTCGTCGGGCCGGTCGTGGCCGACCAGCTCGGGGTCGCCGAGCTCCCACATGAGCTCGCGCAGGGCGATCCAGCGGTCGGCTCCAGAGAGGATCCGGAAGTTGGGCCGGATGCCCAGCGACGACCCGTCCTCGCGCAGCCAGGCCAGGGCCAGGGCATGGAAGGTGCCGACGGCCGGCGGCTCCGCGCCCGTCGCGGCCTCGATCCGGGCGCGCATCTCCCGCGCCGCGCGGTCGGTGAAGGTCAGCACCAGGATCGAACGGGGATCCGACCCGGCGGCCACCAGGCGCCGGTAGCGCTCGGCGATCACTGCCGTCTTCCCGGTGCCGGCTCCCGCCACCACCCGCAGCTGCCCCTCGAGAACCGAGGCCGCCGCCAGCTGCTCCGAGCTCAACCTCACTCGCGCGGTGCTCCCCGCCCGGTGCGGACCTTGAGCTCGGTCAGCGGCCGGCCCATGCCCAGCGCATTCAGGCGGGCGATCACCGTCGACGCGTCCAGCCGCAGCTGGTGGGCCAGAGCCGGGTTGCTGATCGAGATGCTGAGCGTACGGCCTCGCAAGTGGACTTCGGCCAGCGCCTCGCCGAGCCCGGGGCCAAGCATCTCGACCAGCGCCAGCCGGAGCCTGAGCTCGCCGATCTGGCGGCTGCGCGGCTGAGCCGCGATCACGCGGGACAGGACTTTTCCAACCTTATCCACAGGTCACCAACACCCCCGCATCGATGCACCAAACCCGGGCTGTGGACATCACTCCGGCCGGCAGCGGCCCCGGTTCGGCTGAGGTGACGACCACCTGGCCGCCGGTGGCGACCCTTTCGACAAGCGCCTCGCGCCGGCGCGGGTCGAGCTCGCTGAGCACGTCGTCGAGCAGAAGAACGGGCGGCTCGCCCGTCCGCCGCTCGATGACCTCGGCCTCCGCCAGCTTGATGCTGACCACCGCCGTGCGCTGCTGGCCCTGCGAAGCAAAGCCGCGCGCCTCCCGGCCGCCGAGGGTGATCATGACCTCGTCACGGTGCGGTCCCACGCCGGTGGTTCCCCGGCGGATGTCGAGGGCGCGGCTGGCGGCCAGCGCCTCGATCAGGTTCGGCGCCGGCCCCGTGTAGGCCAGCTCCAGCTCCTCGCCGCCAATCGCGGCGTGGTGCTCGCGGGCTCGTTCGCCCAGCTCCTGTACGGCGCGCTGGCGGCTCTGGCCGATCCGCTCTCCGAGTCCGGCCAGCTCCAGGTCCCAGACATCCAGGGTGTCGGTGCCGGCGTCGCCATAACCGATCTGCTTGAGCAGGCTGTTCCGCTGCTCGAGCACGCGCGCATACCGGGCCAGCAGGCCGGCATGGCCCGGCTCTATCTGCACCAGGAGCTGATTGAGCAGACGCCGCCGGTGCTCGGGGCCGGATTTGACAAGGTTCAGATCGTCCGGCCAGAAGAGCACGACGCGGAGGGCGCCGGGAAGGTCGACCGCGCGGCGTGCCACGCCCTCCACCTCGATCCGCCGGCGAGTCCGGGAGTCCTCCTGCCGGTACCCGATCTTCAGGTCGACGGCGCGGCCGCCGGTCTCCACCAGCGCCTCCACGCGCGTCTCGGCGGTCAGCGGACCGATCAGCTCTGAATCGCGGCGCGTGCGGGGAGAGGCCGAGAGGGCGAGGATCGCGATCGCCTCCAGGAGATTGGTCTTGCCCTGCCCGTTGCGGCCGAGGAAGACATTCAGGTGCGGTCCGGGTTCGAGGTCGAGGCGGGCGTAGTTGCGGTAGTTGCGCAGGGCCAGGGCCTGGAGGCGCAAGGCGCCGGCGCTCCTAGGACATCGCGACCCGTACGGGCATGATCACGTACAGGTACCGGTCAGAGTCGGGCGGGCGGATCAGCCCCGGACTCAGGGGACCGTCGAAGTCGAGCTCCACCTCGTCCACACCTATCACCTGGAGCGCGTCCAGCACGTAGCGGGCGTTGAAGGCGATCTGGATGTCCGAGCCGTCGACCTCGGCAGCCACCTCGGCCCGGCTGTCGCCGACCTCGTTGGTCATCGCCGAGAGAACGATGTTGCCGTCCTCGCCCCGAATCCGGATCACGTTGGCGCTGTCCCGGGCGAAGAGCGACACCGCCCGCACGGTCTGGCTCAGCTCCGCGGTCGAGACCCGGATCTTGGTCGAGCTCTTGCTGGGGATAACCTGTGCGTAGTTCGGATACGTCCCGTCGATCAGGCGCGATGTCACCTCGGAGGCACCGGCCCGGAAGAAGACCTGGTTGCGCGCCTTGGAGACGATCAGCTCCACGTCTCCCGACTCACCCCTGAACGCGCGTGGCAGCTCAGCCAGCGCCCGCGCCGGAATGATCAGGCGGGCGTCGAGCTCGGCGCTTCCCGAGGCGGCCAGGCGCCGCACCGCCAGGCGGTGCCCATCGGTCGCGGCCAGGGTCTGGCCGGAGCCGTCGACGTGGAGGAGGATGCCGGTCAGCACCGGCCGCGCCTCGTCCGTCGAAGCCGCCATCTGGGTCTGCTCGATGGCGCTCAGGAGGTCTTCGATGGGAATCGTCAGGCGGTCGCCCTCGTCGGGCCGGGGTCCGGGCGGGAACTCGTCCGCCTCGATGCACTTGACGTGCGTGTCGAACCGCGCGCAGCGCAGGTTGAGGGTCTGGGTCGGCTCGTCGAGGGAGAGCTCGAGGTCCTTCTCGGGCAGCGTCGACACGAAGTCCGTGAGGAGCCGGGCGGGAGCGGTCGTGCTGCCCTCCTCCGCGATCTCCGCAGGCACCAGCTTGCGAATGCCGATCTCCAGGTTGGTGGCGGTCAGCGCCAGGCCGTCGGCGGTGGTCTCGAGCAGGATGTTGTTGAGGATGGGCAGGGTGGTTCGCGTCGATATCGCTCGCGACACGATCTGGAGCGCCTGGCTGAGGGTGCTCGGCTGGCATGTGAGTTTCAACGCGTGCTGCTCCTTATCCCCAAAAGAATTAGTCGTTCACGAAAGAAGGGCTTCGCCGTCCCAGCAGTAGGGGCTGTGGACGCTGTGGATTCCAGGTACGCCGCCGCTTCGCCGGAGCCGGGGAAAAGGATATGGGAAACCCCCGATCCGCCCGGGACAGGCTGGGCACCGGCTGGGGAAGACCGGGCGCCCGCACGGGTTGCCCGCAGCGTCTCCCGGCTCTTTCCCGAGGGGCTGTGGAAAGCCTTCATTCGGCGTAGAGCTTCTCGCGCAGGTTCTGAACGTCATAGCGCAGGCGCTCGTCCTCCTTCAGCTCGTTGGCGATCTTGTCGATCGAGTGGAGGGCGGTGGTGTGGTCCCGGCCGCCGAAGGCCTGGCCGATCACGGGAAGGCTGGACGGAGTCTCTTCTCGAACCAGGAACATGGCCACCTGGCGGGGAAAGACGATGTGCTTGTCGCGGCGCTTGCCCTTCATATCCTCGAGCGAGACCTGGTAGTAGTCGCACACGGTGTGCTGGATCCGCTCGATCGTGATCGGCTTGCGAGCACCCGCCGGAATCAGGTCCGACAGCAGCTGCGCGGCCACGTCCTCGTCGATCTGGCGCTGGTGAATCGACGCAAAGGCGAGCACCCGCGTGAGGGCGCCCTCGAGCTCGCGGATGTTCTTCTGCACCTTGTGCGCGATGAAAGTCAGGACCTCCTCCGAAACCAGCGCCCCGTTGGCGCCCACCTTCGACTTGAGGATGGCCAGCCGGGTCTCGAAGTCGGGCGGCTGGATGTCGGCCAGGAGCCCCTGCTCGAACCTTGAGCGGAGCCGGTCTTCGAGGCTCGGGATCTCCTTCGGTGGGCGGTCGGAGGAGATCACGATCTGCTTGTTGATCTCGTGCAGAGCGTTGAAGGTGTGGAAAAACTCCTCTTTGGTCCGGTCCTTGCCGGCCAGGAACTGGATGTCGTCGATCAGGAGCACGTCGACCGTGCGGTACTTGTTCCGGAACTCCGCCATGTGGCCGGTTTGAATTGACGCGATGACCTCGTTCATGAACTGCTCCGAGGTCATGTAGCAGACGCGCTTCTTAGGCCACGTTCGCTTCACCTCGTGGCCGATCGCGTGCATCAGGTGTGTCTTGCCCAGGCCGACTCCGCCATAGAGGAAGAGGGGGTTGTAGTGCTCCCCCGGCGCATCGGCGACCGCCTTGGCGGCGGCGTGCGCAAAGCGCGAGTTGTTGCCGACGACGAACGTGCTGAACTTGAACTTCTCGTTCAGGTCGGTCATGGCGACCGGCGTCGGTTCCTCCGGCGTGGGCTCCTCGATCAGGCCCGGCGGTGGCGGCTCGTCGAGGACGGATGTCCGCGAGCCCATCTGGGAGACCACGAAGTCGACCTCGACCTCGTTCCCGGTCACCGCCTGAAGCGTCTCCTGGATCAGTCCCGCGAATCGATCTTCGAGCCAGTCCTTGGCCAGCTTGCTCGGGACCCCGATCCGATAGGTCCCGCCGTCGGCCGAGACCAGGATCGCGTTCTTGAGCCACGTCTCATAGCTGGGCTTGGCCAGCTGAAAGCGAAGCTCCTCCTGAACGGCGTTCCAGATCGTCTCGGTGTTCACGCTCTACACGTCTCCTCGGGCGGCATCGCCACCTGTGCATAACTGGCGCCGGGAATGAGCAGCTTGGCGAGGCTCGAACGGGTGACGCAGCCACCAGTCTGAGCGGCGACAACCGCAACTGAAATGGCGGCCGCTGGAGAACCGGTGGACAACCAGAGACAGTTTTCCACAGATGCGGCCAAAACCGGCAGGCTCGCGGGGAAAGGCTGTGGATAACCGGGACCAGACTGCCGCGCCTCTCCTTTGCCCTGCCAGGACCGCCGGCCGGTCACCGGCAGGTGTGTGCGCGGCGTCGCGTGCAACCTGCGGTGCTCCCTGTTGAACTGGTGTGGATAACCACGGCGCAGGCGGCCTGCGGAGGTTCTCGGGAACCTGAGATTACCGCCTGGCTATCCACAAAACCGGAATGCGGGCGCCCAGCAAAACCAACCAGGAGCGCTGTTAAGAGCGGCGAGGCTGCGACGTGAGCTGGACGTTGCTGAGGTGGCGGCGCCGACGGACTGGGTCCGCTTCCGGCGGCCAAGGATAGCAAAGGCCCCGAGGGGTCGCAAGGCAATTCGGGGGTTGGTTTCGTGACAGTCGCGGGAGTGGCAAGGCGCACAGGGCCTCCGCCCAGCCGGCCTCTTCGCTATCCTTTCCGGTTTGGGCCCGCGTCTTGGGGATGCGGCCGCCAACTTCATCCACGAAGAGGTAGATCCACCATCAAGCGAACCTATCAGCCAAAAAAGCGATACCGCCGGCGCGTTCACGGCTTCCTCCGGCGCATGCGCACGGCGGCCGGTGCCCGGGTGCTGCAGAATCGGCGGCGAAAGGGCCGGCACAAGCTCACACCGGGCTGAGCCGCCCGACCGGGCGGTGAAGAGAAGAGCGCGCCTCCGTCGCGCGCGCGACTTCCAGCGGGCGGTTCGGTCCGACCGCGTGTACTCGGGCCGGGCGCTGGTCGGCTTCGCGGTACCCTCCCCCGCCCCGGCGCCAAGGGTTGGGGTCACGGTGTCCAGGCGGATCCGGGGCTCCGTGCGCAGAAACCGGGCCAAGCGCCGGTTGCGCGAGGTGGCGAGGCTTCGGCTGCTCTCTCATGATTCACCGCTGCTCACGCTGGGAATCAGTTACGACGTGGTCCTGATCGCCCGCCCGCCGGCGCTGGACTCGCCTTTTGGCGACCTGGTCGTGGACGCGGACGCGTTCCTGGCACGGCTGGCCAGGCGCCGATCGGGGCAGAGCCGCGGATGACGGCGGTCGCCCTGGGCCTAATCCGTCTCTATCAGCACACGCTGTCGCACATCTTCGGGGGCAGCTGCCGGTACTACCCCTCGTGCTCCCAGTACACTTACGAGGCGGTACAGCGGTATGGCTGGCTGCGCGGCTCCTGGATGGGGACGCGCCGGATCGCTCGATGCCACCCCTTTGCCAAGGGCGGCTACGACCCGGTTCCATGAGCCCACGCTGTCACCGCAGCACCCACCCCAGCACCATGAGTACTGACCGCTGCACGCTCGCCCCGATCCTGCCTTGGGCGTCGGCATGAACATCCAGCAGTACTTCGACGTCTTCAAGCCCATCCACACCCTTTGGTGGGCGATCTTCGGGAACACTCTGGCGACCGGCCTCCACGTCCTCTACGGATGGCTCAGCTCGGTCGGGATTCTGGACGCGATCGGCGCCTATGGCCTCGCCATCATCCTGCTCACGATCGCGATCAAGTTCGTGCTCTTCCCGCTCTACCACTACCAGCTCAGCGTCAGCCGCAAGTCGATGCAGGAGCAGCGCAAGATCGCTCCCCAGCTGGCGGAGCTGCGCAAGAAGTACAAGGGCGACCAGGCCAAGCAGCAGCAGGCCATGATGGAGCTCTACAAGGAGCACGGCATCAACCCCTTCGGCGGGCTCGCCGGATGCCTGCCGGCACTGCTCCAGCTGCCGATCCTGACCGCGCTCTACTGGGTCTTCTACGGAAACGCGCGGACGCACGCCTACGAGGCCGATCACTTCCTCTGGGTGCCCCACCTGAACGAGTTCCCCAACGTGCATCCCCTGATGCACGGGCTGCCCATCCCCACGCTGACCTATCTGGTGATCCCGCTGCTCGCGGCGGCGACCACGTTCGTCCAGTCGCGGATGATGCAGCAACCTCCCAACCCGATCGCGACTGAGCAGGAACAGCAGGCTCAGCAGATGAACCGGACGATGCAGTACGTGATGCCGCTGATGATCGCGTACTTCGCGTTCGTAACCCCTGCCGGGCTCGGCCTCTACTGGTTCGTGTCCAACTGCTTCGCTATAGTCCAGCAGTACTTCGTGAACGGCTGGGGCGGGCTCTTCGGCAATCCGCCGCCGGTGCCGGAGGCCGGCGTGCGCTCGGCGACGCCGGCCCGAAGCGTGACGGCGGCGAGCCAGCCGAGCCGGCCCCGGCCCAACGGCTCCGCCTCTCGCGGTGCCTCGAACAAATCCAGGAGGACCAGGAGATGAAGTCCGCCGAGGGTCGCGGGCGCACGCTGGAGGAGGCGGTCGACGCGGCGCTGATCCAGCTTGGCGAGAGCCGGCGCAACGTCGATGTCCGCGTGGTCAGTGAGGCGCCCGAGGAGGCGGTGGTCGAGGTCACCGTGATCGGCGGCGGCAGCGCTGCCGGCGCCGCCGGGAAGGAGCAGGCAGATGCTGGCTCTGAGACCGGCGTCGAGGAGGCCCGGGCGTCGGTCGAGCAGCTGCTCACGCACATGGGCATCAGGGGCCAGGTCTCGGTGCGGTCCACGAGCCCGGACACCGTCCTCTTCGACATCTCCGGGCGCGACCTGGGCATGCTGATCGGCTGGCGCGGGGAAACCCTGCGAGCTCTGCAGACGGTCACCAACCTCGTGGCCGGTCGCAAGCTCGGGACTGAGCGCCGGATCATCATCGACGTCGAGCGCTACCGGCAGCGGCGCGAGCTGACGGTGCGCGAGATCGCGTACCGGGCCGCCCGGCAGGTCAAGGCGACCGGGGACCCCATCACGCTGGACGCGATGCAGGCCTTTGAGCGCCGGGCGATCCACCTCGCTCTCGAGGACGATCCCGACGTGACCACCTCGAGCATCGGCGAGGAGCCCGACCGGCGGGTGGTCGTCGGACCCCGGTCCGCCGAGGGCTGACCCGCTGGCCGCAAGCACCGCGGCCGCGCTGATCCGCAGGGCGATTGCCCTGGTCAACTCGGCCGCAGACGGAGCCGACGACGAGGAGATCACGCCGAGCGAGATCGCCGAGGTCATCCGCGACGCCCGGGAGGCGGATGACCTGGGGTCGTCACCGCAGGCGGCGCGGGTCCAGCGCTTTCTCGGCGAGGCGCTCGACGCGGTCGCCGACGGGATGTCCGCCGACTACACCGGGATGATCCTCTACGCGGCCCTGGGAGCGCTCCAGGAGAGCGGCTAATCCATGCCTGACGGCTGCCCGGGCTGGATGGTCCGGACAGCCTTTCGCAGGCCGTTGTTCCACGTTTTACATCAGGTTGCCGGAAGGCGTCCGGCGCCGGTCCGGCTCTCCCGGAGACCCTCCCTATACTGCGGTTCATGCCATCGGCGGCGCCCTACGCGCTTCATGAGCTCAAGCCTGGAACCCGCCTCCTGACCGCGCCGATGGCCGGCCGGGCGTCGGCCAGCATCGTCCTCATGTTCGGGGTCGGATCTCGCTTCGAGGCCGATCGGATCGGCGGGATCTCGCACTTCATCGAGCACCTGCTCTTCAAGGGCACCGCGCGCCGGCCGACCGCCAAGGACATCGCCGAGGCGATCGAGGGAGTCGGCGGCGTCATCAACGCCTCCACCGACAAGGAGGCGACCGCCTACTGGGCGCGCGTTCCCGCCGAGCGCCTCGAACTGGCGATCGACGTGCTCTTCGACATCGTCGGCGACTCGAAGCTGGCGCCCGAGGACATCGACCGGGAACGGATGGTGATCCTCGAGGAGCTGAAGATGTACCAGGACCAGCCGCAGGACTACGTCCACAGCCTTTTCGAGGAGGCGATGTGGCCCGGGCATCCGCTGGGTCGCGACATCGTGGGCACGGTGGAGTCCGTCTCCTCGACCGACCGCTCGGACATCGTCGAATACATCCAGATCCACTATTCGCCGAGCCGCCTGGTCGTCGGAGTCTCCGGGGGCATCAAGGAGGACCAGACGCTGAGGGCGGTGGAGCGCAACCTCAGCCTGCCCCAGAACGGCCACCTGCGGAACGCCGAATCGGCGCCGGCGGCGCTGGCCCAGCCCCGGCTGGTGCTCAACAAGAAGAAGACCGAGCAGGCCCACATCTGCCTGGGCATGCGCGGCCTCTCCTACCTGGATCCCGACCGCTACGCCCTCGACCTCGCCAACACGATCCTCGGCGAGGGGATGAGCTCGAGGCTCTTCCTGGAGATCCGGGAGAAGCGCGGTCTCGCCTACGACGTGCACAGCTTCACGAGCAAGCACCGCGACACCGGCTACTTCGCTGTCTACATGGGCGTGGACGCCAAGAAGGCGCAGGAAGCCGTCGAGGCGACGCTCGCCGAGCTCCGCCGCATGAGCGAGGAGCCGGTGCCGGAAACCGAGCTGACCAAGGCCAAGGAGTTCACCAAGGGCCGCCTTCGCCTGGGCCTGGAGAGCACCAACGCGATGGCCAGCTGGCTCAGCCAGCAGCTCCTGCTCACGGGTTCCATCCGAACCGTCGAGGACGTCATCGAGGCCGTCGACCGGCTGACACCAGAAGACGTGCAGAGGGCCGCCGCCAGGGTGCTCGGGCAGCCCGTGCAGATGGCGATGATCGGCCCCTTCTCGTCAGACGCCGGGTTCCGGTCGGCAATCGGAGCCTGAGCCCTCCGGCCGACGGCCCACCGGTCCGTCGTGATCGATCGCCGGCGCCTACCTCCGGTGTCGCGCGCCGGCCAGAGGCCCTCTAGTCCCTGGCGAAATAGGGTCGCAGGGTCAGCAGCTCGGCGTGAGACATCGGCCAGAAGCGAACGATCGCCTTGCCGTCGATCTGGTCGCGGCTGATCCACCCGAAGACCCTGGAGTCGCTGGAATGGTCGCGGTTGTCGCCCATCACGAAGTACTGGCCGTCGGGAACCACCTCCCCGCCCCGGTCCTCGGGTGTCTGCGGCCAGTTGGCGGTGGTCACCCAGTCGGCCAGGTACGGCTCCTCCAGCGTCTGGCCGTTGACCAGGACGTGGTGGTCGCGGATCAGGATGTGGTCGCGCGGCAGCCCGATCACCCGCTTGATGTAGTCATGGCCGGGGTCGAGCGGGCTCTTCAGGATGATGATGTCCCCCCGCTCCGGGGTGTGCAGCCGGTAGTCGATGCGGCTTGCGATCAGGAGGTCGTTGTTCTGCAGCGTGGGGTTCATGGAGACGCCGACCACATGCACGGTCTGGACCGTGGTGGTCGCGATCAGATAGAGCCCGATGGCCAGGACGGCCACCTCGACCACGTCGCGCAAAAGCCCGCGGGAGACGGTCACAGCTCGTGCGATGCCGGGATTATAGGAAGGGCCCCGGTCGATCCCGGGTACAGCTAGGCGGCAGGAGCCTGGCTGTCGGTTGCGCTTTCGAAATGGCCCCCGTAGCGGTCGATCAATCCGATCTGGGTGACCGGCCAGATCCGCAGCCAGGCCCGGCCCTCGATCCGGTCGCGAGCCACCCATCCGAAGATCCGGGAATCGCTGGAGGCGTTGCGGTTGTCGCCCATCACGAAGTAGTTGTGGGCCGGGATCCGGCAGGGCTGGCCGGGTGTGCACCCGACCGCGTTGCTGGTCGGCCAGTCGGCGTTGTTGGTCCAGGGCTCGTCCTGGCGCAGGTAGGGCTCATCCAGGAGGCGTCCGTTGACAAAGACGCGTCCGTGCTGGATCAGCAGGTCGTCTCCGGGCATGGCGATCACGCGCTTGATGAAGTCCTTCGAGCTGTCGTAGGGGTCCCGCATGATGATGATGTCGCCGCGGTGCGGGTCATGGAACCGGTAGTCGATCTTGGTCGCGATCAGGTAGTCGTTGTCGTCGAGCGTCGGATACATCGAGAGCCCGAGCACGTGGACGGTCTGGACCGCGAAGGTGATGACCAGATACAGCGCGAGTGCAAGGACGGCGACTTCCACGAGTTCGGCGAGCGGCGACCTGGGCGAATCAACGGACGGCTGGCGGCTCTTGAGCAATGGCAGTTTCGGGCCCTATGTAAAACGTGGAACAAGTGACTAGCCCGTCAGCTTCGCGGCGATCGCCTCCAGCTGGCTGCGGCTCGAGAATTCGATGGTGAGCCGTCCCCGGGCGGCCCCCACAATCCTAACCGGCGCTCCAATCGCCCCCCGGATCTGGTCTTCGAGCTCCCGCAGCGACGCCGGCTGGGGAGCCGCCCGCCGGCGGGGCGAGACCGGCCGGTAGGTGCGCACCCAGCGCTCGGTCTGACGGACGTTGAGCTGCTTGGCCAGCACCACGCGCAGCGCGCGCTCCTGGTGATCGTGGCCGTCGAGGCCGACGATGGCTCGCGCGTGACCCGCTGTGATCGCGCCGGCGGAGGTGGCGGAGATCACCGCCGGGGCGCCCTGGAGCAGGCGGAGCGACTGGCTGATGGCGACTCGGTGGCGGCCGAGCCGGGCCGCTGCCTCCTCGTGGGTAAGCCCGAACTGCTCGATCAGCCGCTGGATGCCGCGGGCCTCCTCGATCGGATCGAGGTCTTCGCGCTGGAGGTTCTCGATCAGGCCGAAGAGGAGGCTTTCGCGGTCGGCCGCCTGGTTCCGGATCACGGCCGGAATCCGCTCCAGGCCGGCCATCTTGGCCGCCCGCAGCCTGCGCTCGCCGGCGATCAGCTCGAAGCCGTCGGCCGTCCGCCGGACCAGGATCGGCTGGAGAACTCCGTGCTGCCTGATCGACTCGGCCAGCTCGCGCATGGAATCGGCCGGAAAGCGCCGGCGCATCTGCTCGCTCGAGGCCTGGACCTGCTCGATGGCGATCAGCTGGGCGGTCGACTGGCTGTCGGTCGGGAGCGGGATCAGGGCCTGGAGTCCGCGGCCGAGGCCGCGCTGGCGGGTCGTCGTCATCGGGAAAGGACCTCCTCGGCTAGCTGCCGGTAGGCGGCCGTGCCGCGGCAGTGGGGATCGTAGAGCGTGACCGGGAGCCCGTGGCTGGGGGCTTCGCTCACGCGGACGTTGCGGGGGATCAGCGTGCGGTAGACCTTGTCGCCGTAATTCCGGCGGACCTCCTGGACGACGTCCCAGGCCAGCGTTGTGCGGGCGTCGAACTGGGTCATCAGGATCCCACCCACCTCGAGCCGGGGATTGAGGCTGCTGCGGACCAGCTGCTGGGTGTAGACGAGGTGCCCGAGGCCCTCCAATGCGAAGTACTCGCACTGGATGGGGATCAGCATCTCGTCGGCGGCGACGAGGGCGTTGAGGGTGAGCAGCCCGAGCGATGGCGGACAGTCGATCAGGACCATTCCCCATCCTCCGGCCAGTTCGGAGAGCGCCTGACGGAGCCGGTGCTCGCGCTCGGACGAGGTTGCCAGCTCGATCTCGGCTCCGGCCAGGTCGAGCTGGGAGGGGACCAGGCGCAGGCCCTCGACCGGGGTCCGGACCCAGACCTCGTCGACGCCGGCCTCGCCGCTCAGAAGGTGGTAGATGGTGCGCCGCTCGAGGCGCGGGTCGACGCCGAGGCCGCTGGTCGTGTTCGACTGCGGATCGAGGTCGATGACGAGCACCTGGCGCCCCGCCTCGGCCAGCGCCGCGGCGAGGTTGATTGTCGTCGTGGTCTTGCCCACGCCCCCCTTCTGGTTGACCACCGCGACGACCTTGGGCTGGGGGAATGAAGTCTCACTAGCCACCAAGATGTTGTGGGTCGCGGTTATGGAAACCTCAACGCGAAGCACGGCGCGGAGGAGTGTAGGGGAGCCATGCGGGCCTGCCTAGCTTACCTGTTAAGAGGGCTTGGGGAGAGGCTGGCGCGACCGGGTGACGGCGAACGCGGCAATCGCCACGGCGACCAGGGCGACCTCGAATCCGATCGCGGGAAAGAGGCCGAGCCAGCCCACTCCGGCCCCCACCAGGGCGTTGTAGACGACGTGGCAGAGCATGGAGGTGGTGGTGTTCGCGAAGCGCCGAATCAGGCCCAGCCCGCCGGCGAGCACGAGCACGGCCAGCGTGTCGATGGAAAGGCCGTATTGGGTGTGCACCGAGGTGAACACGATGGCCACCCAGATCAGACCCAGCCGAGGCTGAATGGCGCCCCTGAAGAGCGCCTCCTCGCAGATTCCGGCGGCGACCGCGATGGTCAGGATCCCGACCGGGTCGCCGAGGTGCGCGAAGAGCCTGTCCGTGGCGGCCTGGACCTTGTGCGCCAGCCCCGGCGTCACCACCTCGGCCAGGCGGTCCATGCCGGTGCCGAAAGCGTAGAAGGCGCCCGCCAGCGCCAGCCCGGCCAACACCTGCCAGGCCGCCGGCCGGACCAGTCCCAGCCGGACCATGGTCGCCCTCGGGCCGCGCCGGACGAGGAAGCCGACGCCGATGACGGCGGCGAGAAGGAAGGGCACCTCCTGGAGGATCAGGTCGAGCCGGGAGAGGGAGGAGCCGTGCTGGGCCTGCGCGGTCAGCACGTCGGTGCTGAGCTGGGTCGCCAGCTGGCTGATGACGAGCACCACGGTCAGGACCAGGGCCAGCCGGTGCACCGGCGACTGCGGCCGAACCGGCAGCCGGCGAGCTATCCAGCCCAAGACGGGGTCGAACTGGACGGCCGTCCCCACCAGCCCGGCGATCACAAAGCCGGCCCCCAGCTCGGCAAGTCCGAGCCGGTCGGGGCCGCCCGTGACCAGCGCTCCGGCCAGGTACGTGAGCCCGAGCAAGGTCATCCCCACCGGCAGTGCGTAGAGCGCCGCCTGGGAGGCGATGGCCAGCGCCCGCCGGCCGCGTCCTGCCTCCGCCAGGTTGACGAGCAGGATCAGGGGCAATGGGAGCAACAGGAGGAGCTCCTGCGCCCAGTCGACCAGCATCAGTTGGCGGCCGGCCCTCGCACCAGCGCCACACGCAGCCGCTCGCCTTCGCGGCCGGTGACGCGCACGGTGGCGCCCCGGCCGGCGCTCCCCGCCTCGATCACCGCCGGCCAGACCCTGCCGGCCACGAAGACCTCGCCCTCCGGCGTCAAGGCGACGCGGGTCTCCCCGAGCGCTCCGACGAGCGCGCCCGCGCCCGACATCAGCACCTGGCTGCGGGCGCGCACCGCGTTGCGGATGGCGATGCCGAAGACCGCCGCCGAAGCCGCGGCCGCGGCCGCGATCAGCCAGGGATCGACGCCCATGCCGACGGCGCCGGTGTCGAAGAGGAAGAGGGAGCCGAGAACCATGGCGATGGTGCCGCCGACGGTCAGGATGCCGTGTGTGGGTGCCTTGATGTCGGCCACGAAGAGCAGGAAGGAGAAGCCGAGCAGCGCCACGCCGGCGAAGTTGAGGGGCAGCTCTGCCAGCGCCACCAGAGCGAGGATGGCGCAGATGCCGCCGACCGTCCCGGGCAGGATCGCGCCCGGCGACGAGACCTCGGCGATCAGCCCGAAGGCGGCCACCAGCAGCAGAAGGTAGGCGACGTCGGGCTGGACCAGCAGGTTCATCAGCTGCTCGCCGATCGAGAGCGGATGGGCGACGACGGAGCCGTGCGCGGTCTGCAGCGTGGCGGCGGGAGCGTGGGGCCGCTCCAGGCGGCGGCCGTCGAGGCTCTCCAGGAGCGACGGTACGTCGGCCGCCTGGAGGTCGGCCACGTGCAGCTGGACCGCCTGCGCGGCCGAGATGTTGACGCTGTTGCGGACCGCCTGCTCGCACCAGTCGGCGTTCCGCCCATGCGAGCCGCAGAGGTCGCGGATTCGGGCCACGGCGTCGTTCAGGATCTTGGCGCCGAGGTCACTGCCGAGGTTGGAGCCGTCGCCGTTGATCGGGTGCGCGGAGCCGATGTTGGTGCCCGGGGCCATGGCCACCACGTCCGCCGCCTGGGCCACGAAGAGGCCGGCCGAGGCGGCCCGAGCGCCGGGCGGGTAGACGAAGGCGATCACCGGCACTCGCGAGTTGAGGAGCGTGGTCGTGATGGTGTCCATCGAAGCCATGTCCCCGCCCGGCGTGTTGACCACCAGCAGCAGCGCCGCCGCCCGCTCGGCCTGCGCCCGCTCGACGCCGGCCCCGATGTAGGAGGCGGCCACGCTGTTGACCGTACCGTCGAGCTCGATCCGGTCGACGACCGGACTGGCCGCAGCGGCGCGCACGGGAAATGCCAAGAGCGCCGCGATGGTCGCGGCCGCCACCAGGAGCCCGCGCAGGGCGGCCATCGTCCGCAATATAAACGCCATCCGAGGGGAGGCTCGCGCGGGCGGGCGGGCGCGTGGGCGGCGCTCGATAGAATTCCACCCGATGGCACCCTCACCCGGCGGGAGGGGGCCGGCCAAGGGCGTGCCCGGTGGCGACCGCAGCGCCCGCAGCTTGAAGGCTTTCGCCGAGGAGGCCGAGCGAGACCGGTCCAACCCCGAACAGCTGGCGCGTCTGCTCGAACGCGTGGCCGGGGGCGACCCCGACGCTTTGAAGCGCCTGTTCAACGAGAACCTGGCCCTGGTTCTCCGGCGGGCTCACGAGCTGGCCGCCGAGAACGAGCTGCTGAGCGAGGACGAGCTGGTGCAGGAGGGATCGGTGGCCTTGATGAGCGCCATCCGCGAGCTGGCGGGCGAAGGCGGCGGAGCCGAGGCGGTCGCCGGGTTCACGCCCCTGATCGAGGAGCGGGTGACCGAGATGATGCGCGGAGCGGTCTCGGAGGAGATCGCCAACAAGCGCGCCGAACGCCAGCTGCTCGAGGACGCCGAGGCCTACGAGCGCGCTGAGATCTCGATTCGCCGCGACAAGATGCGCGAGGCCACGCCGGCCGAGCTGGCGGAGAAGCTGGAATGGTCCGAGGAGAAGACCCGAGTCCTGGGCGAGATGATCGCGGAAGCGCGGCGGTTGCACGACAAGGAGCTGCTCCAGTACATCGAGCCTGACGAGCTCTCCGAGGTCGACGATGAGTAGGCCCCGCCGGACCCCGCTCTATGACCGCCACGTCGCCGCGGGCGCGCGCATGGTCGACTTTGCCGGCTGGGAGATGCCGCAGCAGTACTCCTCGGTCCGCGAGGAGCAGGCCGCCGTCCGCGGCGCGGCCGGCCTCTTCGATGTCAGCCACATGGGCCGCGCCACTTTCGGGGGAACCGGCGTCGGCGCGTACCTGCAGACCCTGGTCACCAACGACCTGGCCCGGATCGAGCCCGGACATGCGCAGTACAACTTGATGTGCCGCGAGGACGGCGGTGTCCTTGACGACCTCATCCTCTACCGGTCGGAGGACGCCTGGTCGGTGGTCTTCAACGCCGGCAACCGGGAGAAGGACCTGGCCTGGATGCGCGATCACCTGCCCGCCGGGGCGACGCTCGACGACCGCTCCGACGCGGTCGGCCTGCTTGCGCTTCAGGGCCCCCGGGCGCAGGAGGTCCTCCAGCCCCTGACCGAGCTCGACCTGGGCCGGCTGCCCTACTTCGGCTACCGCCAGGGTGCGGTGGCGGGCGCCGGCTGGGGCTATGTCGCCCGCACCGGCTACACAGGCGAGGACGGCTTTGAGCTCTTCGTCCGGGCGGAGGAGCTGGGCCGGGTCTGGGACGCTGTGCTGGAGGCGGGCGCGCCCGCCGGAGTGCGGCCGGCGGGGCTGGCCGCCCGCGACGTCTGCCGCCTGGAGGCCGGCCTCCGGCTCTACGGCAACGACATGGATGAGGACACCAACCCCTATGAGGCGGGGCTGGGCTGGGTGGTCAAGCTTGATAAGGGCGAGTTCATCGGCCGCCAGGTGCTGGCGCGCGTCAAAGAGGAAGGTCCAAGGCGCGTCATCGCCGGTATCCGGGGAGCCGACCGGACGATCCCGCGTCATGGCTCGGCGGTTCGCTCGAACGGCGAGCTGGTGGGCGCGGTCACGAGCGGGACCTACTCTTTCTTTCTCAACGCTGGCATCGGCATGGCTGCGATCGACAGGGGCCGGGCTGCGATTGGGGACCGGGTTTCCCTCGAGTCGAGGGGCGGCGAGGGCCAGGCGGAGATCGTGCGGCTTCCCTTCCACAAGGGCAGCGCCGGTACCCGAGGGCCGCAATAGAGGAGGTTTAGTGGGCGAGCGCAGGTATTCGCAGACGCACGAATGGGTCGCGGTCGAAGGCGAGGTGGCGACGGTCGGGATCACCGACTTCGCCCAATCGCAGCTCGGCGACGTCGTCTTCCTCGAGCTGCCGAGGGTGGGACAGAGGTTGACCGCGGGCGAGAGCTTTGGTGTCATCGAGTCGGTCAAGGCGGCTTCCGACCTCTATTCGCCGCTGACCGGGACCGTGGTCGAGATCAACAACCGGCTCGCGGACAACCCGGAGCTGGTCAACGGCGATCCCCTCGGAGAAGGCTGGCTGGTCAAGGTCGAGCCGGACGGATCGCTGCCGGACAGCCTCCTCGACGAGGCGGGCTATGCCCAGCTCGCCGAAGGCGGCGCCCACTAGTGCCCTACCTGGTCCACGCGCCCGCGGAGCGCCGTCAGATGCTCGATGCGCTCGGGGCGGGCTCTCTCGACGACCTGCTGACCGACGTGCCGGCGTCGCTTCGGGTGCGCGAGCTGGACCTGCCGGCCGGGCTCCCCGAGTTCGACACCATGGCGGCTCTGCGTGATCTGGCGGATCGCAACCGGGTCTTTGCCGACCGGCTCACGTTCCGCGGCGGCGGCGTCTACCGGCGCTTCGTGCCGGCCGCGGTCGATGCCGTCATCTCGAAGCCGGAGTTCTACACCGCCTACACGCCGTATCAACCGGAGGCGAGCCAGGGCACGCTCCAGGCGATCTTCGAGTTCCAGACCCTGATCGCCGAGCTGACGGGCATGGACGTCGCCAACGCCTCGCTCTACGACGGCGCCACCGCGCTCGCCGAGGCGGCCATGATGGCGGTCGTTCATACCGGCCGGCCCGAGGTGCTGGTGCTCCCCCACCTGCATCCCGAGTACCTCGAGGTGCTGCGCTGCTATGCCGACGGCCGCGGCTTTCGCGTCCGCGTGGGCGGCGAGCCCGGCCCCGAGACGGCCGGCGTTCTCTTCCAGAACCCGGACTTCCTCGGCCTCCTCCAGGACGGCGCCGCGCTGGTGGAGCGCGCGCATGGAGCGGGCGCGCTGGCCGTGTCCTGCGTCGATCCGATCAGCCTCGCGCTCGTCTCGTCGCCCGGCGAGCAGGGCGCCGACATCGCGGTCGGGGAGGGACAGCAGCTGGGCCTGGCGCCCAGCTACGGCGGGCCCCACGTCGGCTTCATCGCCTGCCGCGACGAGCTGGTGCGGCGGCTGCCCGGGCGCCTGGTCGGCCAGGCGCACGACCAGCAGGGCCGCCGCGGCTTCGTGCTCACGCTGACGGCGCGGGAGCAGCACATCCGGCGGGAGAAGGCGACCTCCAACATCTGCACCAATCACTCGCTCTGCGCGCTGGCGGCCAGCGTCTACCTGACCTACATGGGCGCAGACGGCCTGAGCCAGGTGGCCGAGGTCTCCTTCCAGCGGGCGCACCACCTGGCCGATCGGCTGGCCGCCCTCGACGGGATCGACCTGGCATTCCCCGGCCGGCCGTTTCTCAACGAGTTCGGGGTCCGCTGTAAAACGTGGAACCAAATCCTGGCCCGGCTTTCGGAGCGTGGGATTCTCGGCGGCCTGCCGGTGGGCCCCTTCTTCCCCGACGACCCCGAGCTGGCGGACGTGGTGACCTTCGCCTGCACCGAGGTCAACGACCCGGCCGCCATCGACCAGCTGGTGGCAGGGATCGCCGAGGGGCTGGCATGAGCGAGCCGCTCTCCTTCGAGCAGAGCCGCCCCGGGCGCCCCGCCCCCCGCCTGCCCGAGGCCGGCGTCGAGGCACGCCCCAGCAGCGCCGCGCTCCCGGCTTCCCTGCGCCGTTCCTCGGCACCCCGGCTCCCCGAGCTGAGCGAGCCGGAGATCATGCGCCACTACAGCCGGCTGGCCTCTCTCAACTATTCGATCAGCGAGAACTTCTACCCGCTCGGCAGCTGCACCATGAAATACAACCCGGTCGCCAACGAACAGGCGGCCCGGCTGCCCGGGTTCGCCAACCTGCACCCCTACCAGGACCCCTCCACGGTCCAGGGCGCCCTCGCCCTCATGCACAGCCTGGAGACGGCGCTCTGCGCGATCGTCGGGGTCGACCGGGTGACCCTGCAGCCGGCGGCCGGCGCCCATGGCGAGTGGACCGCGCTGCGGATGATCCAGGCCTTTCACCAATCGCGTGGCGAACAGCGGACCGAGGTCCTGGTTCCCGACAGCGCGCACGGCACCAACCCCGCCAGCGCCGCCCTCTGCGGCTTCCGGGTGGTGGAGGTGCGCTCGGCGCCCGACGGCCGGATCAGCGTGAGCGACCTAGAGTCGAAGCTCAACGAGCGGGTCGCGGCCCTCATGCTGACCAACCCCAACACCCTCGGGCTCTTCGAGCGCGACATCCTCGAGGTCGCCGAGATGGTCCATGCCACCGGGGCCAAGCTCTACTACGACGGCGCCAATCTCAATGCCCTGATGGGCATAGCGCGGCCGGGCGACATGGGCTTCGACGCCGTCCACATGAACCTTCACAAGACCTTCACCACCCCGCACGGCGGTGGCGGCCCGGGCGCCGGACCGGTCGGCGTGAAGTCCGATCTGGTGCCTTTCCTGCCCCGGCCCACGATCGAAAAGCGAAACGGGGCCTACGAGCTGGACAACGACCGCCCGCAGTCGATCGGGCGGGTGCGCACCTTCACCGGCAACTTCGGGATGCTGGTGCGGGCCTGGACCTACGTCCTGGCCATGGGCGGCGACGGCCTCCGCCAGGCCAGCGAGGACGCCGTGCTCGCCGCCAACTACCTGCGCAGCCGCGTCTCCGAGGTGCTCGAGGTGCCGCACGACGGCCCCTGCATGCACGAGTTCGTGGCCTCGGCCCGGGGCCTGGCGGGCGAGGGCGTGAAGGCTCTCGACATCGCCAAGGGCCTGCTCGAGCGGGGCTTCTACGCGCCCACCGTCTACTTCCCCCTCATCGTCCCCGAGTCGGTCATGATCGAGCCCACCGAGACCGAGAGCAAGGCCACGCTGGATGGCTTCGCCGAAGCGCTGCGTGAGATCGTGGAGCTGGCCCGGAAGGACCCCCAAGCCCTGCATGAGGAGCCCCGCAGCCTTCCCGTCGGCCGCCTGGACGAGGTGGCCGCCGCGCGGCGTCCGGTGCTGCGCTGGAGGCCGCCCGCGGAGACCCCGGCCAACCCGTCTTAACCGCCGGGAATTGGCCGTTTTCGGGTAGAATTCCTATTCGGAGAAACCCTTCCCAGTTGTCCTTCTCAACACTTCACTCGCTGGGACGGCGGGCCCTGCTGTGAGCGTGGAAAAGCACCTCAGCGGCGGCCCTGACGGCCGTACGACCCGTCCCCGTCCCCTCGGCGCGGATGTCGCGTACACCGCAGAACAGATCCAGGTCCTGGAGGGCCTTGAGCCGGTTCGGCGGCGTCCAGGCATGTACATCGGCTCGACCGACAGCCGTGGTCTCCACCACCTGGTCTGGGAGATCGTCGACAACTCGGTCGACGAGGCCCTGGCCGGCTACTGCGACGAGATCACGGTTACCCTTCACGCCGACGGCAGCTGCTCGGTCCGCGACAACGGCCGCGGCATCCCGGTTGACAAGAAGGACGACGGGCGCTCGGCCCTCGAGATCGTCCTCACCGTGCTGCACGCCGGGGGCAAGTTCGGCGGCGGCGGCTACAAGGTCTCCGGAGGCCTACACGGGGTGGGCATGTCGGTGGTCAACGCGCTCTCCGAGCGGCTCGAGGTGTGGGTCCACCGCGACGGCAAGGAGTATCACCAGAGCTACGCCCGGGGCGTGCCCACGAGTCCCGTCGAGACGGTCGGCAAGAGCACCTATCAGGGCACCGTCGTCCGCTTCTGGCCCGATCCCAACATGTTCCCCGACACCCGGTTCGACCGGGAGCTGATCCTCCACCGCCTGCGCGAGATGGCCTTTCTCAACAAGGGCTTGCGGATCATCCTCGACGACGAAAACGTCGGGTTTCCCTACACCTTCTACTTCGAGGGCGGCATCCTCGCCTTCGTCCGGCACCTCAACCACGGCAAGGGCCTGGTCAACACGCTGCCCTTCTACGTCGACCGCGAGATCGAGTCGACGCAGATCGAGGTTGCGCTTCAGTACAACCAGAGCTTCGCCGAGACGGTGCTCAGCTTCGCCAACAACATCCACACGGCCGAGGGCGGCAGCCACCTCACCGGTTTCCGGGCGGCCCTCACCAACGCTCTCAACCGATATGCGCGCAAGGCCAGCCTGCTCAAGGACCAGGACCCCAACCTCACCGGCGAGGACGTGCGCGAGGGGCTCACCGCGGTGATCAGCGTCAAGCTGCTGGAGCCGCAGTTCGAGGGTCAGACCAAGACCAAGCTGGGCAACGCCGAGGTCCAGGGCCACGTCTCCGCCGTGCTCGGCGACGCGCTGACGCAGTGGCTGGACGAGAACCCCTCCGAGGGCCGGCGCATCATCGAGAAGTCGCTCACCGCGGCCCGGGCCCGGGAGGCGGCGCGCAAGGCCCGCGACCTGGTCCAGCGCAAGTCGCTGCTGGAGTCGACCACCCTGCCCGGCAAGCTGGCCGACTGCTCCGAGCGCGATCCCAGCCGCTGCGAGCTCTACATCGTCGAGGGCGACTCCGCCGGTGGCACCGCCAAGTCCGGCCGGGACCGGCGGACCCAGGCCATCCTGCCTCTGCGCGGCAAGATCCTCAATGTCGAGAAGGCACGTCTTGACAAGGTGCTCACGAGCGAGGAGATCCGCAACCTGATCACCGCGCTCGGCACCGGGATCGGCGACCGCTTCGAGAAAGAGAAGCTCCGCTACCACCGGATCATCACGATGACCGACGCCGACGTCGACGGCAGTCACATCCGAACGCTCCTCCTCACCTTCTTCTACCGCTATTTCCCGGAGCTGATCGACGACGGCAACGTCTTCATGGCCCAGCCTCCGCTCTACAAGCTGGAGAAGGGCAAGCAGACGGTCTGGGTCTATAGCGACGCCGAGCGCGACCGCGAGGCCAAGCGGATGGGCCAGAGCGTCAAGATCAGCCGCTTCAAGGGTCTGGGCGAGATGAACGCCGAGCAGCTGTGGGAGACGACCATGAACCCGGAGACGCGCACGCTGCTGAAGGTCGAGATCGAGGACGCCGCCGCCGTCAACGACATCTTCGAAAAGCTGATGGGCAACGACGTCGAGCCCCGCAAGAAGTTCATCCAGGCGCACGCCAAGGCCGTGCGGAACCTGGACATCTAGCGCGGGGCCAGGTCTTGCGCATCGCTGTCGACGGGATGGGCGGGGACTTCGCGCCCGAGCAGGTGGTCGAGGGAGCCGCGCTGGCCGCCGCCGATTTCCCGGAGACGGAGATCACTGTGGTCGCCCGGCCCGAGGTGAAGGCGATGGTCGACCGGCATCCGGCTCTGCGCTTCCTGGCCGCGGCCGAGGTCGTCGAGATGGACGACCACCCGGCGCAGGCCGTGCGTCAGAAGCGCGACTCCTCGATGGTGGTCTGCGCTCGCCTCTGTCGAGAGGGCAAGGCCGACGGCTGGGTCTCGGCCGGCAACTCGGGCGGCATCATGGCCGCCGCGCTGCTGGTGCAGGGCCGGGTCAAGGGCGTTGACCGGCCGGCCCTGGGCAGCGTCGTGCCCACGCAGGAGGGCACCGCCTACTTCCTCGACGTGGGCGCCAACGTGGATTCCCGGCCCGAGTTTCTGGTCCAGTTTGCGCAGATGGGGACCGTCTACTCGCGAACGCTGATGAGCCGCGCCAACCCTCGGGTGGGCCTGCTCGCCAACGGTGAGGAGGAGTCCAAGGGCGACGAGCTTGTGCGCGACGTGCACGCCAAGCTGAAGGTGCACGAAGGCCTCAACTTCGTCGGCAACGTGGAGCCGAAGGAGATGTTCGCGGGCAAGGCGGACGTGATCGTGGCCGACGGCTTTGCCGGCAATCTCACGATCAAGACAGCCGAGGCCACCGCGGACTTTCTCTTCAAGAACATGCGCGAGGTGATCCCGAGCACGCTGCCGGGCAAGCTGGGTGGACTGCTGATCCGGCCCGGCGTTCAGAGAATCCGGTCCCGGATCGACTGGCGCGAGTTCGGCGGGGCGCCGCTGCTCGGCATCGACGGAGTGGCCGTGGTCGCCCATGGGCGCTCTGACGCGCGCGCGGTGCGCAACGCCATCCGGGTTGGCCGGGAGGCGGTCGAGGGGCGTTTGGTGGAGCGGATTCGGGAGGCGGTGAGCGCATGAGCAGCGATGGCCGCAGGCGCGTGGTTGTGACCGGCATGGGCACCGTGAACCCGATCGGGAAGACGCTCGACGAGTTCTGGAGCTCGCTGATCGAAGGCAAGAGCGGTTCTGCTCCGATCGAGGGCTTCTCGACCGAGCGGCTGACGACCAAGTTCGCATGCCAGGTCAAGGGCTTCACGCCCGAGGATTACATGGACCGCCGGGTCGCGCAGCGGACCGCCCGCTTCACGCAGCTGGCCCTCGCGTCGGCCCAGCTGGCGGTGACTGATGCCGAGCTCGACATGTCCAAGGAGGACGAGTTCCGCGTCGGCATCGAGCTGGGCACCGGCATCGGCGGCTTCGACATGATGACCGAGCAGGCCCATACGTTCCTCGCCGGCGGCCGGCTGCATCCGCTGTTCGCGACCATGGTCATCCCCAACATCGCCGCCGCCCAGGTCGCCATGCAGTTCGGCATGAAGGGTGAGAACGGCACCATCGTCACCGCCTGCGCGGCCTCGACGCACTCGCTCGGCGTGGCCATGCGCGCGATCCGCCACGGGCACGCCGACGTGATGCTGGCCATGGGGTCCGAGGCCTCGCTCTGCGAGACCGGGATCTCGGCCTTCAACGCCATCAAGGCCTTGTCCACCCGCAACGACGATCCCGAGCACGCCTCCCGGCCCTTCGACGCCGGGCGGGACGGCTTCGTCCCCGCCGAGGGCGCCGGCACCCTGGTCCTGGAGTCGCTGGAGCACGCGCAGGCACGCGGGGCCAAGGTGTACGGCGAGGTGGCCGGTTATGGCAACACCGACGACGCCTTCCACCAGGTGGCCCCGGACCAGACCGGGCGGGCCCCCGCGCAGGCGATGAAGCTGGCGATCGAGGACGCCGGCATCCGGCCCGAGGACATCGACTACGTCAACGCGCACGGCACCTCGACGCAGCTCAATGACGCGGCCGAGACCCGCGCCCTGAAGACGGTGCTGGGCGAGCACGCGAAGAAGGTCGCCATCTCCTCCACCAAGTCGATGCTCGGCCACCTGCTGGGCGCCGCCGGTGCCGTGGAGGCGATCGCCACCTTCCTGTCCATCCAGAAAGGGATGGTCCACCCGACCATCAACTACTCGACGCCAGACCCGGAGTGCGACCTCGACTACGTGCCCAACGAGGCGCGCCGGCTCGAGGTCCGGACGGCCATCTCCAACAGCTTTGGATTCGGCGGCCAGAACTCGGTCGTGGTGCTCAGGAGATTCGAGGAATAGCCCATGTCTGAAGAGACGCCGCCCAGCATCGGGACCGTGCTCGCCAAGTCGCTGCAGGAGGAGATGCAGACCTCCTACATGGACTACGCGATGTCGGTCATCATCGCCCGGGCGCTGCCCGAGGTCCGTGACGGGTTGAAGCCGGTCCAGCGCCGCATCCTCTACGCGATGAACGGAGCCGGGGCCACCTCCGGCTCCCGCTACCGGAAGTGCGCGGCCTTCGTCGGCGACGTCCTCAAGCTCTACCACCCGCACGGCGACACCGCCGTCTATGACGCGCTTGTGCGCATGGCCCAGCCCTTCTCGCTGCGCTATCCCCTGATCGACGGGCAGGGCAACTTCGGCTCTGTCGACGGGGACCGCGCCGCCGCCATGCGGTACACGGAGGCGCGGATGTCGGCGATCGCGAGCGAACTGCTCGCCGACATCGAGAAGAACACCGTCGACATGATCCCCAACTACGACGGTTCCGAGGAGGAGCCGGTGGTGCTGCCCTCGCGGGTGCCCAACCTGCTCGTCAATGGCGCCTCCGGAATCGCCGTCGGAATGACCACCAACATTCCGCCCCACAACCTGCGCGAGGTCTGCTCGGCGGTGGCACATCTGGTCGAGAACCCGGACGCCACGGCCGAGGACCTGCTCCAGTTCGTGACCGGTCCCGACTTCCCGACCGGCGGGATGATCATGGGCACCACCGGGATCAAGCAGGCCTACGCCACCGGCCACGGCAAGATCGTGGTCCGCGGCCGCCACACTTTCGAGGAGGCGGCCAACGGCCGGGAGCGGATCATCATCGACGAGCTTCCCTACGCGGTCAACAAGGCCAATCTGGTCCAGAAGATCGCTGAGCTGGTCTCCGACCGCAAGCTCGAGGGCATCGCCGACCTCCGCGACGAATCCGATCGCCGCGGGATGCGGATAGTGATCGAGCTCAAGCGCGAGGCCAAGCCCTACACCGTCCTCAACAACCTGTACAAGCACACCTCGCTGCAGCAGACCTTCGGCGTGATCATGCTGGCGATCGTCGACGGCCGCCCGGTGGTGCTCTCCCTCAAGGACGCCCTCCAGCGGTTCATCGACCACCGGCGGGACGTCATCCTGCGGCGGACCCGCTTCGATCTCGAGAAGGCGCAGGAGCGCGCCCACATCCTCGAGGGCTTGAAGATCGCCCTCGACCACCTGGACGAGGTGATCCGGACCATCCGGGCCGCTTCCGACACCGACACCGCGAGCACGCAGCTGCAGGCGAACTTTGGGCTATCGGAGCGGCAGGCCAAGGCGATCCTGGCCATGACCCTGGGCCGGCTGACGGCCCTCGAGCGCAAGAAGATCGACGACGAGTACGAGGAGGTGATCAAGACGATCGCCTACCTGGAGTCGATCCTGGCCTCCGACGCCAAGGTGCGGACGCTGATCGTGGAGGAGATGAGCGAGCTGATCAAGAAGTACGGCGACGATCGCCGCACCGCGATCAGCGATCAGGAGCCCACCGAGCTCTCAGCCGAGGATTTGATCCCGCGCGAGGAGGTCGTGGTCACGCTCACCCATCGGGGCTACGCCAAGCGGCAGCCTTCGCGGCTGTTCCGGGCTCAGCGCCGGGGCGGCGTGGGGCTGCGCGGCGCCCGCACGGTGGCCGGCGGCGAGGCGCCCAGCGGCACTCGCGAAGAGGACTATGCCGAGCACCTGCTTATCACCCACACGCACGCCTCCATCCTCTTCTTCACGCAGAGCGGCCGCGTCTTCCAGCTCCGGGTGCATGAGATCCCTGAGCGCGATCGCACCGCCAAGGGCATGCCGATCAACAACCTGATCGAGGTCTCGCACGGCGAGCGGATAAGCGCCGTCTTCGTCCGTCCCGAAGCCGACGATCCCTCGGCGCGCTTCATGCTCATGGTCACCAAGAACGGCTACATCAAGAAGACCGCGATGAGGGAGTACGCCAACGTGCGGCGCAACGGCCTGATCGCGATCAACCTCCAGGCCGGCGACGAGCTGAACTGGGTGCAGCCGACCTCGGGCGAGGACGAGATCATCATCGCCTCACGGATGGGCAAGGCCATCCGCTTCAGCGAGGCCGAGGTGCGGCCCATGGGCCGGGACACCCAGGGCGTGATCGGAATGCGGCTCGGACGAGGTGACGAGGTGGCCGGGATGGCGATCGCGCGCGACCAGGCCGACCTGCTGGTGGTCACCGAACGGGGCTACGGCAAGCGGACGCCGATCTCCGAGTATCCGTCGCACCATCGGGCCGGACAGGGGGTGTTCACACTCAAGGTGACCGACCGGGTCGGCCAGCTGGCGGCGCTGCGCGTGGTCGAGGACCCGGAGGAGGAGATCCTGCTGATCACCGCGTCGGGCATGGTCATGCGGACGCCGGTCGGCGCCATCTCCCGGATCGGCCGGCAGACCCAGGGCGTGATCGTGATGCGAATCCAGCCGGAAGACCAGATGGCAGGGCTGGCGCCGGTGGGTGTCAGCGACGAAGTAGTCGAGCCCTAGCCGGCTGTGAACTGGCTCGGCTATGCCGGAGTCGTCCTGCTGGTGGTGGCGGCAGCCGTGGTCGCGTTCGGCGTTCTGGCCATCCTGCCTTCGGCTCTGCGCCTACGCCGGACGTCGCTGCAGACAAGCCACCTGGTCGAGATGTACGGTCAGCACGTCTCCTCCCTGATGCTGCAAGGCGCAGAGCTGACTGCTGAACGTGACGCGCTGCTTCGGCCGCTGCGGCCGGTGCTGCGGGTGCTCCGCCATCCGCTCACGGCGGCGCTCTTCGAGAGCTATCGCCGCCGCCGCCGCCGCCGGGCCGCGGCGAGGTCGCTGTGAAGCGCCGGCAAAGCACGGGCGCTGCGGCCCGACTGGCCCGGGCGGAGGAAGTCGTGCCCGAGGAGCCGGAGGCGGAGGACCCGGCAGAAGGAGAGACTGCCACCGACGCCGCCTATCGAATGATCGACGAGGCGGTCGCCCGCGAGCGCATCCGGATCGCCCGCGAGCTCCACGACGGGTTGGCCGCAGACCTCGCAACCTCGGTGGCGCTCTTCAAGTATTACTTCGAGACCGCCTCCAAGAGCGGCGAGGGGCAGCAGGTTCTACTCAACATCCAGGAGATCCTCGAGGCGCTGCTCGAGAACACGCGCAACACGCTGCGGGCGATGAGGCCGCGGCGGCTCGGCAGCTCGGCGCTTATCGACGAGCTTCGCAAGCTGGCCGACGAATTCGCTCGCCTCCACGGTATCCGGGTCGAGATCTGGACCTCAGGTCGCGAGGAGGACCTGACCCCGGGACAGCGCGAGGTGGTCTTCCACATCGTCCGCGAGGCGCTGACCAACGTGCGCCGGCACTCGGGCGCCACCACCTGCCGGGTCCGGCTGGGGCTGGCCGCCCGCCCCTTCCTGGTCGAGATTGCCGATGAGGGCAAGGGCTTCGAAGGTTCGAACCCCAACGGTTACGGACTGGTTGGCATGCGCGAGCGTGCGGCCGGTATCGGGGGACGGCTGGAAATCGTCACCACGCCGGGCCGGGGGACGACCGTCTTCCTGTTCGGCCCCGAGGGCGCCGGGCTGGCCTAGGACCGCTTCACAGCAGGGTCGGTCGCACTCCGGCCTTGATCTCAGGGACCAGGTCGCGCACCTCGGTTCGGGACCGGACCGCAAGCTTGCGCAGCACCGAATCACTGATCTTGGCGGTAGCGGGCGGCGTGCTGCCGGTGGCCCGCGCGATCTCTGCGTCCGACAATCCCTCCGCGATGAGAAGCGCAACCCGGCGCTCGGGCGGGGTGAGCCGGCCGAGGGGACCGGTCAGGCAGCTGACGGCGGTCGTGAGCGTCACACCCAGCGCTGAGACGTAGTCGATCTCGTCCTGCGTGTACCAGTGCTCCATCCGCGAGCCCACGATCAATATTCCGACCGGCCGTGCGCGCGGCAGTCCGACCGGCGCGTAAATGAGGGCCGGCCAGTCGATCTCCCAGTCGCCGTCCGGAATGCGAGGCTCAACGATCGAGGTGACCGCCAGCGGATGTCGCTCGTAAAGGCAGCGGCGAGCCATCTGGCTCAGCTCCTGGTAGAGAGGTTGCAGCGGCTCGTCGGGCTTCGCAGCGGTGGAGTCGGCGATGACGCGCAGCCTCCCGTCGCGCATGCCGCCGAGCAGCCAGCGATCATGGTGGAGCACGTCCAGGGCCAGAGCCAGGTGGGTCCGGGTCTTCTCGAGGTCGATTGTGAGTTCCATGGCGGCACGGTAGGAAGGGACGGGCGGCCCGGCAATCCGCATTTCTACGTAGGTCTGGGGCTGATCCCGATATACGTAATTACGTAGTTGCCGCCGGACTGGCGATCCGGCCCACCTCCACCCGGTTGTGGACCGCGTACTTGGCCCGGACGTGCTCGAGGTGGGTGGTCACGGTCCGGACGCTGATGCCGAGGCGGGCGGCGATCTCCTTGTTGGCCAGGCCGCGGCCGACCAACTCCACGCACTCGCGCTCCCGGCGGGTCAGCC